>JAFLUP010000020.1 GCA_022508745.1 Oscillospiraceae bacterium
GAGCGCGACCTTGCCAAGGTCGAGGTAGCGGGTTCGACCCCCGTAATCCGCTCCATGAAAAAAGCCTAATTTGTCTACCAGACAAATTAGGCTTTTTTCGAACGAAGTGTTCCGCTGCCGCGGAACGTGAAGTACCCTTCAGACGTGAAGTGCACTGCGTGCGTGAAGTGTGCCTGCGGCACGATATGTGGAACGCTTCACTTCACTTTGCGCCAAAGGCGCAATACTTCACTATGCCGCAAGGCGTAACTTCACTGCGGTATCGCCGCAACTTCACTGACCTTCCCTTCCGGCAGCCAGAGCGGTTGCCGGGTGCTTTTTGCGTTCGTTCATAATTTGGTGGTAAAATATAGCAAGAAAATGTGATAGAATATGACTGACTGATAAATTGAAATTTATCAAAGGGGCGTGATGCAATGAATAAAGCTATTTTTTGGGATTTGCAGGGTACTCTTGGTGGCGACGCTGTGGCGAGCATTGAATTATTTGAACCATACTCGTTTGCAAAAGATGCGCTGAAACTTGCGAAAGATGCGGAATATAAAAACATCGTCATAACGAATCAAAGCCGAATTAGTAAAGGTACTCTTTCGGCAGAAGCATATAAAAGAGAATCTCAACGAATCATCGGCTATTTTAACGCTGATGAAATACTGTTGGAGGAGATCCTTTGCTGTCCACATCAAAACAAGGACGAGTGTAACTGCAAAAAACCTAAGACTGGATTGATTCAGTATAGCATCAAGAAATATGACCTTGATATAAAGAATTGCTATGTTGTCGGAGACATGGGAAAGAATGAAATTGTCATGGCGTATAATGCAGGGTGTAAGGGTATCCTTGTGTTAACAGGCGGCGGTAAAGACAGTCTTGGCATCTTTAGAAATACATGGGGAAATTATGAAGCCGATATTATTGCGGATAATGCACTTGAAGCTGTAAAAAGAATCATTGATGCTGCTCAGGCACATGAGTGAATTTGAACAAATTCCAGCTTATCGTGCAGGCGGCGTACATTACTTTTGGTCGTTCTTACCCCTGTTCTGCTCCGTTTGGTCGTTCTTTCGCATGAAAAAAAGACACCGTAAGGTGTCTTTTTTTCATGGAACGAAGTGTGCAGCATACTTCACGAAATGCGGCAAGGCATCCTTATCAGCAAAAGAGCATTGCCGGTTTTCGTGCAATGCCCTTTTTATCCTGTTTTTAATCGATCTCTACCCAGTGGTCCACGCCGCCGCAGGAATTGGCGAGGATCAGGTCGTCGATACTGACGCGCACCACGTCGCGGGGCGGGACGGTCAGTTCATACACGAAGGAACGCTCCTCCCACACGTCGCAGAAGGGTCTGCCGTCCGCCACGCGGAACCACCACTGCCCATTCTTTTCCACCAGCAGAGAGGTGTCCACGCCGGCAAACGCTTTTTCCGGCGAATCAAAATGGTAGGGCTGCATGATCAGCTTCGCGCCGAGGATTTCGGAATTTTCGTTACGGATGATATTCGCCAACACCCCCGTATTGCGGGAGAAGAAGCGGAGCTTCCGCGGACGGTCGCCGGCGTTGATGAGGGTATAGTTGGCGGTGTTCTGCATCATCCAGTTGCCGATGTTGGACTTCTTGCCCTCTCCGTCGTTGGATTCCGTGTCGATGCAGACCTCCTTCCCGTCCTCCGTGACGCAGCGGAACACGATCATGTCCGTTCCCACCGCACGGGGGTTGTCGTTGGGGTTGAGGGAGGTGAGCCATGTATTCCCTTCCACGGGGAATTCCTGCATTTTGAAGCGGGCGTAAGGCTCCGTGACGGACTTGTAGTTCGGGTCGCGCCGGACGGTATACTTCACCGGCAGACGTCCGGGAGCAGTGCAGTCGTCAAAGACCCAACTGATCTCCGCTTCCGCAAGCCCGTTACAGCCCTCGTCGATGCCCTTGTACTGGGCGGCGTAGTTCTTGCCGTCCCGGGTGACCACATAGCCCTGCTCCGGCTTTGCGGGGTCGCACTGGGAAGGATCGGTATAGCACCAGAAGGTGCCGGTCACACTGCCGCCGGAGACCACAAAGCGCACCGCACCGTTGCCGCACTTGCCGGGCAGCAGCGCCTGATCCGCCGTGGAGCCGGAGTATGCCCCGTAGGGAGCGTCTCCGCTGGTGCCACCCAGCACCCAGACGTAGGTGCCGGGCGCAAGGACAAAGCATTCCTTGCGAACCGGCTGCGGCTGGTAATCCACATAATCACAGCCCACATAGATGGGGTTGAGGGTCTTTCCGTCCGCGAGGAAATAATCCTCCGGCAGGTCGAAGCGCAGACCGTAGAAATCGCACCATTCCCGCTGCCCGAGCCATTCCCCCCGCACCTGATTGCCGATGTTTTCCACGGTGACGGTCACGTCCGTCTCCCCGTCGTTGCGGAGCTGGTAACCGAGAAAGATGGGCACGCCGGTGTGGTTGGAATCCTCATAGGTGAAGAAACATTCGCCGGTCAGCCCGCGGTTGCGGAGCAATGCCTGCCCGATGTCCGGCGGAGCGAGCATTTCCGGGTTGTTGCAGTAGATGTACGTCCCTTCCGCCCGTTTGCGGTAGGTGATCTGCGCCGCCGGTGTGCGATCCTCCGTTTCGGAAAGCAGGGCGTCGTAGACGGTCTGCTTGAAGCGGTTGCGGAAGGGTTGTCCGTGCAGATCCCCCTCCGGCTGGGGAGGCAGCTCCACATGGACGGCACGTTCCCCCGCGTTGGCGGTGGATGACACGGTAAATGTTTTGTAAGCCATGGTTTTTCCCTTTCTTTTTATGCGTTGAAGCCGTAATACCATCTTCTGCCGCACTGGACGGCGTATACGTCATAGTTCATGGTGAATCCACCCTCGATCGAGCAGCGCGTTTTCACCCGCACGAAGGAGTTCACCTTCGAGGGATCCGCTTTTTCGGCGTATTTCTCCAGCAGCCGGTCGAACGCTTCCGTGCCGGGCAGGATGGGCTGCCCCACCTCGCTTTGCAGGGTGATCGACCCGGTCACACGGTTGGCGCCCGGCAGGCTGTAATTGGATTTGAGGGTTCGACGGAGGGTATCCGTATCCTTGATCCCGTAAAGGTCCATCAGCTCCCGGCGCTGGTACTCGGAGGCGTATTTGATCAGATCGTCCGCATCATATTCCAAAGACGCCCGGAGATACCCCTCCACCGCGCTCTTCGGCGTGCTGCGGGCGTTGTAGATCCATACGCCGATCAGGACGCCGACGGCGACCACACCCAGCGTCAGAAGCGGCCAGAAGCGTTTGAGGATGTTTTTCATCTGCGTCTGAACTCTTGCAGGAAGGGGTTGTACATGATCTCGTCGGAGAGCGTGGTCTTCTCGTCATGCCCGGGATAGACGGTGTAATCCCCCGGCAGATTGCACAGCATACGGAGGGAAGCACGCATATCCTCCTCGTTGCCGCCGAAGTCCAGCGTGCCAATGCCGCCGCGGAAAAGGGTATCCCCGGTGAAGAGATGGTCCCCGAACAGGTAGCAAACGCTGCCTTTGGTGTGCCCCGGCGACGGGATCACATAGAAAGTGAATCCTGCAACGGTGTAATTCCCTTCCCGGTCGAACAGATAGTCGGCAGGGTCGAAGGGACGCGGATCGTAAGGGATCAGCGCGGAGAAATGATCCCGCTCGGTGAGCAGATGCGCGTCGGCGCGGTGGATACAGACCGGCGCTTTCTCGGAGCGCAGATCCCCCACGGCGAGGATGTGGTCGAAATGCCCATGGGTCAGCAGGATCAGCCGGCAGCGGGCGTTCATGCGATGCAGCCCGTCCTGGATCAACGTCAGATGGTCGCCGGGATCAATGACGCAGGCGTCCCCGCTTTTCCGGTCCTTGACCAGATAACAGTTGGTGTTCAGATCGCCAACGACGATCCGTTCGATCTGGTAATCGCCCATAAGTGAATCTCCTTTTCTGTGTATAAAACCGTTTTTTTACGGCAAACATAGCAACGGAAGGTTACATATCTCTGTCCACTTCGGAAAACGACTGCGAAGCGGTTGTTTTCCTGAAGTCGGCAAACCGACCGTAACTTGACGCAGTACATTCCGCCGACTTCATTTTAACACAAATACGGCGGGGATGTAAAGACCTTTTTTCATTTTTCTCATCAGAAAGGAATGGTACTCTTCATGAGCGAAAAGGAGCTTCTCTATCTGGAGGATGCGCTGCAGCACGAGCAATTCCTCAAAACCCAGTGCACGGAAACCGCCTCCAAACTGACCGACCCGGATCTGAAAAACTTCGTCAGCGGGCTTGCCGCCAGTCACCAGGAGGTCTTTCAGACCCTCTACAACGCGCTTTAACGAAAGGAGCGGTAAACAATGGATGACAGAACTCTGATGGAGAACATTCTCCTGACCACCAAAGGCGTGGGCGACCTGTACCTGCACGGAACCATCGAATCCTCCACCGAGCGGGTGCGCAGCGCCTTCGACAGCTCCCTGACCCGCTGCCTGCAAATGCAGAAGCAGATCTACGACAAAATGAGCCAGAAGGGTTGGTACTCCTGCCAGAACGTGGAACAGCAGAAGATCACCCAGACCCAGCAGAAATTCGCAAACGGTTAAACCGGAAAAAGGGCTGCCCGGGCGTTTCAAACGCCAAAGGCAGTCCTTCTTTTTGTTATTTTTGCAGCAGTTCCATGGCGATTTGGTTCAGCAGGACGGGGTTCGCCTTGCCTTGGGACTTCGCCATGGCGCGTCCGATGAGGGCGGAAGAAGCCTTGGTTTTTCCCGCGCGGTAATCCTTCACCAGCGCCGGGGATTCCTCCAACGCCTGTCTGACCCACTCGGTGATGGTCGCCACGTCGTTGATCTGGGCAAGCCCCCGCGCTTCCACCGCCTCCACCGGGTCGATGTCGTCGTTCCAGACCTCGATTGCCAGCTTCTTGGCGGTGCCGGAGTTGATGGTTCCCTCCCCCATGAGCTGCGCGACGGCGGCGAAGCGGGCGGGCGTGGCCTTCAGATCCTCCGCGCCGAACTCCGGCGGCAGGATGCGGAAGATCTCCGCGATGAACAGGTTGGCGAGCAGCTTGGGGTAGTCTGTCAGGGCGGCGCAGGCTTCGAAGTAGTCCGCCAGCTCCCGGGAGGCGGTGAGCAGCTCGCCGTCGTAGGCGGTCAGCCCGTAGCGCTCCATATACTGCTTCTTCCGTTCGTCCGGCAGGACGGGGATTTCCGATTGCAGCTGCGAAATCAGCTCCTCGGAGAGGCGGATGGGCGGCAGATCGGGGTCCGGGAAGTAGCGGTAGTCGTTGGCGTCCTCCTTCTTGCGCATACAGGAGGTCTTTCCGGTGTTCGGGTCGAAGCGGCGGGTCTCCTGCGTGATGACTTCCCCGCTTTCCAGCGCGTCAACCTGACGCTTGTATTCATACTCGATGGCACGCTGGATGAAAGTAAAGGAGTTGATGTTTTTCATCTCCGTGCGGGTGCCGAACTCCTTCGAGCCCGCCTTGCGGACGGAAAGGTTCACGTCGCAGCGCAGGGAGCCTTCCTGCATCCGGCAGTCGGAAACGCCGGTGTAGAGCAGGATGGAACGCAGCTTGCGCACGTACGCCACCGCTTCGGCGGCGGAGCGGATATCCGGCTCGGAGACGATCTCGATGAGGGGCACGCCGCAGCGGTTGCAGTCGATCATGGTGCCCTTTTCCGGGTCGTGGATCAGCTTGCCGGCGTCCTCCTCGATATGGATGCGGGTGATGCCGATTCGTTTGGCGCTTTCATCAGTCTCGATATCCAACCATCCGTGCTCGCAGAGGGGCAGATCGTACTGGGAGATCTGGTACGCCTTGGGCAGATCGGGATAGAAGTAGTTCTTGCGGTCCTGCTTGCTGTACCTGGCGATGGTGCAGTTGGTGGCAAGCCCCGCTTTGACGGCGTAATCGACGACTTGCCGATTCAGCACCGGCAGCGTGCCGGGGAGCCCCATGCACACCGGGCAGCACTGGGTGTTCGGCTCCGCGCCGAAGGTGGTGGGGCAGGTGCAGAAGATCTTGGTTTTCGTGCCCAGCTCGCAATGTACTTCCAGACCGATGACCATTTCGTAGCCTTTGTAGAGATTCATGTCCTTACACCTCCGTTCTCGTCTGCTCAAACGCATGACCCACGCGGTAGAGGGTAGCTTCGTCGAAGGCGCGTCCCAACAACTGCATGCCGATGGGAAGCCCCTCCGCTCCCACCCCGCAGGGCAGGGAGAGCGCCGGAAGCCCCGCGATGTTGGCGGGGACGGTGTACACGTCGCTGAGGTACATTTGCAGCGGATCGTCCGTCCGCTCTCCCAGCTTAAACGCCGTGGTGGGAGAGACGGGAGAAAGGATCACGTCGCAGGTCTTCAGTGCGCTGTCCAGCTCCTGCCGGATCAGCGTGCGCACCTGCTGCGCCTTTTTATAGTACGCGTCGTAGTAGCCGGAGCTGAGGGCGAAGGAGCCCAGCATGATCCGCAGCTTGACCTCGCTGCCGAAGCCTTCGCTGCGGGAGTTGCGGTAGAGGTCGGTAATGTCCTCGTAGGCGCCCGCGCGGTAGCCGTACCGCACTCCGTCGAAGCGGGAAAGGTTGGAGGAGGCTTCCGCCGAGGAAAGCACGTAGTACGCGGGCAGGGCGTAATCCACGGAGGGGAGCGAAAGCTCCTCGATGCGTGCGCCGAGACCTTCCAGCGTCTTTGCCGCCTGCAAGACGGCCTGCTTGACCTCATCGGTGATGCCGTGGGCGAAAAACTGCTTCGGTACGCCGATCACCATGCCCTTTACGCCCTTTTCCAGATCGGCGGTGTAATCCGGCACGGGAAGCGGGGAGCTGGTGGCGTCCCGGGGGTCCTGCCCGGCGATGACGTTCAGGATCAGGGCGTTGTCCCGCACGTCGTTGGTCAGCGGACCGATCTGGTCCAGCGAAGAAGCGAAGGCGACCAGCCCATAGCGGGAGACTCGCCCGTAGGTGGGCTTCATCCCCACCACGCCGCAGAAGGAGGCGGGCTGACGGATGGAACCGCCGGTGTCCGACCCCAGAGAGAAGGGCACCTGCCGCGCCGCCACCGCCGCCGCTGAACCGCCGGAGGAGCCGCCGGGCACATGGGCGAGGTTGCGGGGGTTACGGGTGGGGTGGAAGGAGGAGTTTTCGTTGGTGGATCCCATGGCGAACTCGTCCATATTCAGCTTCCCCAGCAGGATGGTTCCCTGCCCCCGGAGTTTTTCCCAGACGGTGGCGTCATAGGGCGGGACGAAGCCCCGCAGCATTTGGGAAGCGCAGGTGGTCAGGATGCCTTTGGTGCAGAGGTTGTCCTTCAGCGCCATGGGCACCCCCGCCAAAGGCGGAAGGGCTTCCCCGGCGGCACGCCGGCGGTCGATCTCGGCAGCGGCGTCCGCCGCCTGTTCCCCGCAGACGGTCAGGAACGCGCCTACTTCCCCTTCCCGGTCCCGCAGATGCCGCAGGAACACATCGGTGACTTCCGCGGCGGAAAGCTCTTTCGCGGTCAGCAGCGCGGAAAGGGAGGCGACGGATTGATGCAGAATTTCGTTGTTTTCCATTGCGGTTTCCCCTTTCCTTTTTATTCTTCCACCACGCGGGGAACGGTGATATAGCCGTCCTCCCCGGTGGGGGCGTTTTCCAACAGCAGATCCCGCGGGAAGGAGGGAGCCACCTGATCCTCCCGCCAGATGTTTTGCAGATCCCCTGCGTGCGCCGTTTCCGGGGTGCCGCTTGTATCCACGGCGGAAAGCCGGTTGGCAAAACCGATGATGGCTTCCATCTCATCCGGGAGGGAGGCGCGCTCCTCCTCGGTCAGCCGCAGGCGGGAGAGCGCCGCCACGTATTCCACTTCCACGGTGGGCTTCTTCCTCGCCGCGGTGCGTTCCCGTTCCGCGTGTACCCACGCGCCGCCCAGCAAACCCAGCACCGCAAGCTGCGCGTCGTCCACCGGCGTGGGCGCCTGCGTCATGGGGCAGGAAGCGTCCTTCACCTTCGGGAAGGCGATGACCTCCCGCAGGGAATCCGCGCCGCAGAGCAGCATGACCAGACGGTCCAGACCGAAGGCGAACCCGCCGTGGGGCGGCACGCCGTACCGGAAGGCGTTGACCATGAAGCCGAAGCGCTCCTCGATCTGCTCCTTGCCGAAGCCAAGGGCGGCGAACATCTTCTCCTGCACGTCCCGGCGATGGATCCGGATAGAGCCGGAGCCCAGCTCCACGCCGTTGAGCACCACGTCGTACGCCTGCGCCCGCACCTTTTCCGGCGCGGTCAGCAGGTACTGCACGTCCTCCTCGTAGGGCATGGTGAAGGGGTGATGGGAGGCGACGTAGCGTTTTTCGTCCTCCGACCATTCAAACTGCGGGAAATCCGTCACGAACAGGAAGCGGAAGTCCTGTTTGTCCTTCAGCCCCAGCATACCGCCCAGTTCGTTGCGCAATCCGCCGAGAACCCGGCGGACGGTGGGCAGTTTATCCGCACAGAACAGCAGAAAGTCTCCCGGTTTCGCTTCGCAGACTTTCAGGATCTCTTGCAATTCTTCTTCCTTAAAATATTTCGTCAGAACGGAGTACAGCTCCCCGTCCGGACGCACGGCGATCCACGCCATACCCTTCGCCCCCAGCCGCACGGCGGAGGCGGTGAGCTCCTCGATCTGGGTGCGGGTGAAATCCGCTTTTCCTTTGACATTGATGGCGCGGATGACGCCGCCGTTGTCCGCGATGGAGCGGAACACCGAGAAGCTGCATTTCTTCGCCACCGGCGTGATATCCACGATGGGCAGACCGAAGCGCAGGTCCGGTTTATCCGAGCCGTACACGTCCATGGCGGTCTGCCACGTCAGACGGGGGAAGCTCCCCTCGATCTCTCTGCCCATGCAGGTGCGAAAAATATGCTTGAACATGGCTTCCAGATGTTGCAGGATGTCCTCCTGATCCACGAAGGAAAGCTCCATATCCACCTGCGTGAATTCCGGCTGGCGGTCGGCGCGGAGATCCTCGTCCCGGAAGCAGCGGGCGACCTGATAGTACCGGTCCATCCCGCCCACCATCAAAAGCTGCTTATAGATCTGGGGCGATTGGGGCAGCGCGTAGAAGGAACCGGGGTGAACCCGGGACGGCACCAGATAATCCCTCGCGCCCTCCGGCGTACTCTTGCAGAGCATGGGGGTCTCCACACAGGTGAAGCCCTGCGCATCCAGATATTCCTCCGCGCAGCGCTGCAAGCGATGACGGAATCGCAGGTTGGCCTGCAAGGACGGACGGCGCAGATCCAGATAGCGGTATTGCAGCCGCAGATCCTCCCGCACGGAAGCGTCTCCGTCCGGAGAGAACGGAACCGTCTCCGCCTGGGACAGCACCTCCAGAGAAAGGGCGGCAAGCTCCACCGTACCCGTGGCAAGCAGCGGGTTGACCGTCTCCGCGTCCCGCAGACGCACAGTCCCGCGCACCGCGATGACCGACTGCACTTTCAGTCCCTCTGCCACGGCGAACTGCTCGCTTCCCAGACGTTCCAGATCGAACACCGCCTGTAACGTGCCTTCCCGGTCGTGCAGATCCACGAAGATGACGCCGCCCATGTCCCGGACGGTCTGCACCCAGCCGCAGCAGGTCTGCTCGCTGCCTACCAGCGCTTCCCGCAGCTCCCCGCAATAAATGGTTCTTTTCATTGGTTTTCGGTTCCTTTCTTTGGGAAAATGGGCGGAAAACACACGAAAAAGCGCTTTTCGTGGATCCTTCCGCCTCTCGGAAGAATCGGGACGAAAAGCGCAACAATACGATTTCCGCGGTGCCACCCGTCTTGCCCCCCGCACACGGGCGGGAAGCCCCTTTCTCCGCACTTCACCATGCGGTCCGGCTATAACGCGCCGACGCGTCCGCACCTACTGCCCCGACAAATGCCGAGGGTTCCGCGCGGCAGCTCCGGGAGGTTCTTCCGCCGCAATTCCGTACCGCCCTTCCCACCACCGGCGGCTCGCTTTGACTACCCTTGCGGCATACTCTTCCCATCATCGCTTTATATTGTTTCTATCATAAGATTAAACTATTTCGGAATCATGAACGCGATGAAAATTATTTGTGACTTGCGGCAAAAAAACGCTGCCCAGCACCGCGCGACGGGTCACGATCCCGACGAACACGCCGCGGTCGTCCACGACGGGGACGAAGTTCTGCTCCGTCAGGCGGGAGATGAGATGCTCCATCGTCTCGCTCACCCTGGCGGGCGGGTTCCAGTTGCGGCGGATCAGATCCGCCACACGCCGCTTTTCCAGCAATTTCGGGGCACATTCCCCCTGCTCTATGATCATCCAGAGGAAATCTCCCTCCGTCACCGTTCCGACATAAGTACCATCCTTTGCGATCACCGGGATGGCGGAATAACCGTGGTGCCGCAACTTTTCCAGCCCGTTGCGCACGCTGGCGGTCTCTTCCAGATATGCCACATGGCTTTTGGGGATCAGAAAACGCAGTAAATTCATAAATCGCTCCTTATTGCATTAGGGGGCGTAAAAAACGAATGTGATTACGTTGCTATTATACGATACGCATATGAACTCCGTGTGAACATAGAGCCACGTCGGTACGAATTGTAGGAAGTGCCAAAAACGCAAGTTGATTTTTTAGCGAATCCCCGGAAAAATTTCTTGCCTTCTCTTGAAATTTCCTTGTAAATATGGTAGAATTACTTTGTATTACTTTACCGCCCCAAAGATACGGAAAGGAAAACCATCCCATGGAAATCAGAATCGAAAAAACCGCTACGCCGAAAGCCAAGCCCACAGGGGCGCTGGGGTTCGGAAAAATTTTCACTGACCATATGTTTGAAATGGACTATGATCCGGAGCATGGCTGGCACGACGCCCGCATCACGCCCTATCACGATCTGGTCCTCTCCCCCGCCTGCGTGGTGTTCCATTACGCGCAGGAAATGTTCGAAGGGCTGAAAGCCTATAAGGACGCGGAAGGCAACGTCCGCCTGTTCCGCCCGGAGAAAAACATCGAACGCATGAACAACACCAATCTGCGGATGTGCATCCCGCCCATCGACCCGGCGGACGCGCTGCAGGCCATCCGGGAGACGGTCCTCACGGACGAAAGCTGGATCCCCACGGAGCCGGGCACCTCCCTCTACATCCGTCCCTTCATCATCGCCACGGACGTGGGGCTGGGGGTACATCCTTCCAAGCATTATAAATTCGCAATCATCCTCTCCCCGTCGGGCTCCTACTACGCGGGCGGCCTTGCGCCGGTGAAGATCGTGGTGGAGGACGAATACGTCCGCGCCGTCAAGGGCGGCACCGGGTTTGCCAAGGTGGGCGGAAACTACGCGGCTTCCCTCATCGGGCAGGAAAAAGCGGAAAAGAACGGTTACGCCCAGGTCCTGTGGCTGGACGGCATCGAGCATAAGTATATCGACGAAGTGGGCGCCATGAACGTCTTTTTCGTGCTGGACGGCAAGGTGGTCACGCCCCAGCTGGAGGGCAACATCCTCCCCGGCGTCACCAGAGATTCCACCATTCAGCTGCTCCGTTCCAAGGGCTACGAGGTGGAGGAGCGCCGCATCTCCATTCAGGAGGTCTACGACGCCCACGCTTCCGGCAAGCTGAACGAAATGTTCGGCACCGGCACTGCTGCGGTCATCTCCCCGGTGGGCGAGCTGAACTGGGACGGAAACCGTATCATCATCAACGAAAACGAGATCGGTCCCATCTCCCAGATGCTGTATGACGAAATGACCGGCATCCAGTACGGCAAGCGGGAAGATCCCTTCGGCTGGAGCATGGTGCTTTGATGGACGCACAACCCGCAAAACCGGCGAAAACGCCCTTCCGCCAAAAGCTGCGGGAGCGGGGATTTTTCCGCCCGTATGTGCTGATCTCCGAAGGCGCCTTCCTGTTCGGGCTGTTGGTTTACCTGCTTTCCCGCTTCCTCCCCGCCTTCGCAGAATTCTGGGCGCGGTATCCCTCTCACTGGCTGCGGTTCCTGCTGGCGAAATGCTCGGGAATCCTGCACTTTTCCATTGTGGAATGGGGGATCCTGTCCCTGCCGATCCTGATCGGAGGCTATTTCTTCTTCTCCAGCCGCTCCATGAAGCGGGATGACAGCGCCTACAACTACTACCGCTGGCTCCTGCCGCTGGCTTGCGCCATTCTGATCGTGATCTTCCTGTTCTTTACCGCTTTCGCCCCCTGCTACTTCCGCTATTCTCTGGCAGAAAATCTTTCTCTGGAGGAGCGAGAGGTCACGGCGCAGGAGCTGTACGACACCGCTTCCATCGTCTGCTACGAGATCGAAGCGCTGAAGGACGACGTGAACTTCCTGTTCGGCAAGGAGTCCATCATGCCCTACGATTTTGACGAGCTGGTGGAAAAAGTGGATGAGGCGTACGGGAAATTTGCGTCGGAGCAGGATTTCATCGGGCATTTCCACAGCCGCGCAAAGCCCCTCGCCAGTTCTTCCCTGTTCACCTACACCCATATTTCCGGGGTTTACACCTTCATGACGGGGGAAGTCAACATCAACGTCAATTATCCGGATTTCATCCGTCCCTTCACGATCGCCCACGAGTTTTCCCACCAACGGGGGATCGCCAAGGAGGAGGAGGCGAATTTTGTCGCCTATCTGGTCTGTATCGGCAGCGACGACCCGTTCATCCGCTATTCCGGCTACACCAACCTGCTGCAATACCTCATGGACGCTCTGGCGAAGGCGGATAAAACCCTGTACCGCAAGCTCTGCACGGAAAAACTTCCGGCGGAGGTCGGCGGGGAGTTTGATTCCTACTCCCTGTTCTTCCGCAAGTACAGCGAAAGCACCGCTTCCAAAGTGACCGGCGGGATCAACGACGTTTTCCTCACCTCCCAAGGGGAGAAGGCGGGAAGCGCCAGCTACGGTCTGGTGGTGGATCTGGCGGTGGCGTATTACTGCGGGGAATCTGCAAAAGAAACCCCTTGACGCCATGATTATTCAATGTTTGTCAAAGTATAGAAAGGTAAGGTTTGTACACATGAAAAAAGTACTGTCCCTCCTGCTGGCGCTCCTGATGCTGGCGCTGACGCTGGCTTCCTGTAAGTCCGGCGAAGACGCCGGTTCCGTGGATCCGTCCGCAGACAGCTCCGCAGACACGGAAAGCTCTGGCGGCTCCGAAAGCTCCGATGACCCCAATGATCCCAATGGATCCCTGAACGGGGAGCGGCGGGAGACCGTCGTCAGCATCGGCAAGCCCTACACGGTGAGCTTCAATGCCGAGCCCCAATATGAGGACAGCTTCGGCACCGAGCTGTGCGACGGCTTCTATGCCGACATCGGCGCGTCCTACTCGGACACCAAGTTTGCCGGCTTCTCCATCAGCGGCAAGAGCCTCGACATCATCTTTGACATGGGCGAGGACCACTCCCGGCTGTATAAGTTCGGCATCAGCTTCCTCAACACCAGAGAAGCGGGCATCGGCAAGCTGGGCACCAGCCGCATTTACTACTCCAACGATCTGGACGACAAGTGGACCCGCGCAGGCCTCTTCTATGTACCGCAGGAAGAGGAAGGAAAGACCCAGCAGGTCTGGCTGACGCTGGATGAGCCCATCGACGCCAGATACATTCGCTTCAGCCTCAAGGGGACGTCCTCTTGGCTCTTCCTGGACGAGCTGGTCATCATTGCGGACACCGCCGGCAGCTCCCTCCACGCCAATTACCTCACCCAGTTGGATGCGACGTACAACGGCAATCACCTCTCCCAAAGTGATCTCAAGGCGGGCAGCTCCGCCGTGGATCGCACCCTGACGCTGATCAGCGCCACCAAGGGGAAATATTACAGCACCTCCTATCTGTCGAACAGTATGTTCCCGGATCGGAACAACGCCCTGCTGACCGACGGGAACGAGCCGGGCGCGAACCTGGAAAGCGAATCCTTTGCCGGCTACGAGGGCGGCAAGGAGCTGACCATCGACATCCCGCTGAAGGGAACGGTGGAAGGGCTTTCCGAATTCTCCCTTTCCATGTTCCAGCAGGCGAACCTGCGCTACATGCTGCCTTACTATGTGGATTTCTACATCTCGGCAGACGGGAAGACGTATGACCGGATCGGCCGCGTCTACGCGCCGAGCGATCTTTCCATCACCAACTTCACCTTCGCTCTCCACCTCAACAAGGGCTTCACCGCGCAGGCAGTGCGCTTCGTGCTGGCGGAGTCGGACTCCCTCTGCTTCCTGGTGGAGGAGGCGGACGCTTCCTACTACGGCGTGGACACCACCGTCCCCCTGTATCCGGAGCTGTCCCTTCCCGAGGTGAAAGAGCCCGTCTACAAGCAGGGAGGATCTACGAAAGTGAGCAATCTGGTGAAGGGGCTCCCCTACCAGATCACCTCCGGCACCCCGTTGGAGTACGCAACGGAGATCGAGCATAACACCCTCGCCGACGCAGGCGTCCTGACCGACGGGGCGTATTCCCCCAACACGACCTACAACAACGGCTACTGGAACCGCACCCGCGGCGGCGGAAGCCGGAGCGTCTACTTCGATCTGGGCTACAACGCTTCCATCACCGGCTTCAAGATCGATTATCTGCAATTCTCCTCCTACGCCATCTACGCGCCCTCCAGCACCAACCTCTACCTTTCCGTGGACGGCGTGAACTGGTATTCCGCCGGCGTGGCTTCCTGCCTGCCGTCGGGCGCTGCGGGAAGCGTTCCCGCCGAGCTGACGCTGGAGAAAGCCTACGAAGCCCGCTTCATCTGCGTCAGCTTCGCCTGTACCCCCCACGCCTATGCCGATGAGATCGAGATCTTCGGCACGGAAGCCGTCAGCTCCGGCACGGTGAAGCTCACCGAGTCCGATCTGCAGGTGGCCACCAAGTACCAATACATGAAGCCCAGCGACAAGATCCTGGGCGGCGTGAAGGACATGGCGCTGATCTACTACGGCGCAAGGGCGCTCGACGAGGATTTCTTCCTCCCCTATGTGGCATATCTGGATGCGGAAGGCAACATCAAGGATACCCTCTTTGACGGCTACCTGTTCCTGCCCACCGTCGCCGGCAGACAGCTCCCCAGCGGCGGTCAGCCCCACGAGGCTTCCGCCGACAAACCCACCCTGCTCATCGACTGGATGTATCAGTTCGAGCAGGACTTCACGAAAGGGCAGCACTTCGACGCGCTGAACAAAACCGCCGCAAAGGTCAAGGAAGCCCTCTCCCTGCCGGCGGATTACAAGCTCAAGGTTTACGCCACCATCATGTATCCCAACGTCACCGCCACCGACTTCGGCGACATCGACAATGACGGTGTGAGCGAGGATCTCTCCAAGACGGAGGACCGTCTCAAGGTGCTGGATCTTTACATGCAGATGTATCTGGACCGCTTTGCGGAAGAAAAGTACGAAAACCTCTCTCTGGAAGGCTTCTACTGGTTTGCAGAATCCATCTCCAATCAGGCTGCCGACGTGGTGACCTTGCCCGCTACCGCAGAAATCGCGAAATCCAAGGGCACCCAGATCTTCTGGATCCCCTACTACGTCGCCAGCGGCTACTCCAACTGGAACAGCTTCGGCTTCACCGCCGCTTACATGCAGCCCAACTACGTCTTTAAGCTCACCACCCCGATTTCCCAGCTTTACAGCGCGGCAAGCCTCATCAAAAACCTGGGCATGGGCGTCGAGATCGAAGTCAACGGCGCCGCCGTGGGACAGCTTGCCTACTACCGGCGCTACCTGCGCTATCTGGGCTACGGCGCGGAAGCGGGCTACATGACGGAAAGCATCCACGCCTACTATCAGGACGTGACCGTCTTCTACGACGCCTGCTACTCCGGCACGGAGATGGGCAGAAGCCTGTACGACGCCACCTACGGTTTCATCAAGGGCACGCTGAAGGCTCCCGAAAAGCTGCCGGACGTCACCGCCACCTGTGAAAAGGACGGGTTGCTTCACGGCGAACTGCTGGAAGGGCTGAAAGGCTTCAACACGGCGGAGCTGACCGTTTCCGCGGAGCACGGCTCGGTCACGGTAGACGCCAACGGCGGATACTGGTATATCCCCTACGAAGGCTTCACCGGTAAAGACACCTTCACCTTCCGTTACAGCGATTACCTCATGTGGTCGGCAGAAACCACTGTCACCATCACGGTGGGATAAACAAGCACACGGGCGTCCGCCGGTTCTTTTGCCGGCGGACGCTTGCTTTTTACGCCCATGAACGAAAGGAGCGCGCAACATATGAAAATCCGTTCATTGGTTTCCCTTCTGTTGGTCCTATCGCTGTTGCTGGTTGTCGCCTGCTCCACGAAACGGGAGGAGGAAGATTTCTCCGAATCGGAGGAAAGCGCGGAGACGTTTGTTTCGGATCCGTCGGAGGAAACGACGAGTAACAACGTCAGCGAAGAGACCTCTTCCACGGATCCGTCGGAGGAATCGTCCGTCGGAGGCGAGGATCCCGGCGATAAGGGGCCGGAGTTTCCCCTGCCGCCCGTCCCTTCCGAGGAAAGCGACACGGTGCTGGAGCTGGTGGCTTCCGCCCCCACGTCGCCGGGCGGGTTCTACCCGTATCAGGTCTTTATCAGCGAGGGAATCTCCATACACGCCTGGTACACCATGCCCGGCGTCGACGCAGAGGGCAATCTTTACCTCTGCTGGGAGGATATGGCCGAATACCAAACCTATCGCCTGTTCCGTCTGAATGACCAAACCATGCTCGAACTGCCGCAGGACCAATGGCTTCTGTCGGAATCAAGTGACTACATCGCCAACGCAATCCTCTATGACGACGGCAGCGTCAGCATCACCGGGGTACTGTATGCAAGTCATCTTTCCTTCCTGCCCGCCTCCAAACGGAGCTACCGGCTGGAGGAATTCACCGACGGAAGGCTGGTCACTTACGGAAGAACCTCGGTGTTCCTGCAAAACCTCCCGGGATTCGACGAGGAAAGCCACCCCTACCGATGGGATGACAGAATCTATCGCGCCGGGGCTACCCTGTTCCGCAAATCCACGCGCTGGGGATACTTTCGCACCGACGAAACGGAACGCGGGGAGCTGCAGCAGCGGGAGACCATTTATACCGCCTACGATGAGAGAGGCGCGCTGGTTTCCCAATTCCTGCTTTATGAACGAGGTAACTTCCCCACCCCCTGCGAAATGCTTTACGACGTCGGCCACCAGGGCATCATGGAGGAGTACAACGCCACCGATCTGTATCTGGGGGACTACGCCTTTGAAAGGGTCTTTGAACACTGGGTGGTCTACGGGACAAACGGCGAAACGTACCTGTTCCTGCTCTACCCCGACCGGTGCGAAGCGTACCGGGTCCACGCCGGGTACCACCCGGAAACCTTCAGTGAGGCGAGTCTGAACCGGGAAGCGGATTTCGAGGATCCGACGGACACATGGGGCGCTCCGAAGCTGGAAGAGGTACAAGCGGTCACGGAAGGACCCATCATGGGCGCACAGACACCGGACGCCGTCTGCGCGGACGAGAACGGGATGATCTACCTGCTGTACCAATCGGGGGACATCTACCGTTTGCAGGACGGGGCGCATTACACCTTTACCTATCCGAGCAAGACGCAACAGTGGCACGTGTCGGACATGATTTGCCATGAGGGAGTTCTGTATCTACTGTTTGAGTACAGCCGTTTTCAGGACGCCGTGCTTCACACCGTCGACGTGCGCACAGACGGAGCGGAAAGCGTACAGGTCCCCTTCCCCGGCGTCCAATACGAGGGAAAGACCGGCGCATACCTGTTTGCCAATCAAAAACAGGGGGTGCTGCTGTGCATGACAGATTACGACACGAGTTACAGCGTTATAGATGACCGCAGGATCTTCTACACCATGGACGGGAAAGTCATCCCGAAGGAAAAGGAGCTTTTCACGCTCGCCCGCGAATCCTTCTTCGAACAAGTACTGTACCGCGGAAAGACGGTCTCCATGGGAAAGATGGGAGAAGCCGGTTTTTTGGCCACCATCGATGAGACGGGGATGATCTGGGGCGTAGAAAACGAGGTGGAGCCGGAGGGAGGACACACCCGTTACCAGAGTTTCTATTCCCTTTACGACGCGAACTGCGAGCTGTACGGGGAGATCCTGCTGGAAACGAGCTCCGACACCGCCCGGATCGGCGATTACAACTTTGGCGGCGTCAAGGACGCGCGGATCGTCTGCGGCGCGGGGAACGCCATGTATTTGCTGCTCCGCTTCGGGAGCAGCGTGACCCTCTACACGGTGACGATTGACTGACATACCCACACAAAAAACCGTCGGGAGCCCATCCCGACGGTTTTGTTGTGTGCAGGTTATTCTTCCTCTGATTCGGACGCTTCCGGCGCGTCGGAGGATGCCTCCGGCTCGGATTCCGAAGCGGATTCTTCCGCCGCTTCTTCCGGAACGGTTTCCAGATTGGCAGCGCTGAATTTGGAGGTATACGTGGCTTCCGCGTTCAGCTTTTTCGCCCGGCGGGAGAACACCAAAAGCCCGATCACACACAGGATCACCGAGCAGATCCCCACGAACACGGAGAACTTGATGCTGAATTTGCTGGTCTTATCACCGATCAGATACAGGCTGTCATCCCGCAGGATCTCAATGAGGGTGCGCCCGAAGCCGTACCAGCCTACGTACAGGCAGACGATCTCCCCGTCAAACTTCTTACGACGGTAGAAGATCAGCAGGAGCAGCAGCAAGCCGATCAGATTCCACAGGGATTCATACAGGAAGGTGGGATGGGTGGCTTTGCCGTCCACCATCATGCGGCAGAACAGGGTGTCCACATGGGCGGATACGCCGTAGGCTTCCCCGTTCATAAAGTTCCCCCAGCGACCGATCAGTTGCCCCACCATCACGGCAGGAGCGACGGAATCCGCCACCTTCAGGAAGGAGAGCTTGGCGATCCGGCAATACGTAAACACGGTCAGCCCGCCGAAGATGATGCCGCCGTAGATGGCAAGCCCGCCTTCGCGGATGTTGATCATCTTGCCGATATTCCCCGCGTAGTCGTCCCATTTGGTAACAACATAGATCACCCGTGCACCGATGATACCGATGGGAACGGTGAACAAGGCGAGGTTATAGAGGTGATTCTCCGGCAGGTTTTCCACCTTTCTGGACAGATAGTAAAACAGACACAGCGCGCAGAGGATGCCGAAGGTGAGGATCACGCCGTACCATTTGACCTCCATCCCAAACAGGGTGAACGCCGTTTCATGGACTTGAAATTCCGGGATCCCGAGCCCGGGAAACGAGATCGTGTGCATATTTATCCCTTCCTTTCCTGATCTTTCGGGTAGACCACGCTCATGGCGCAGCGATCCGTGCGGATGGTGCGCCGGAAGATCTCCTTCGCTTCCTCGTAGCCGATGTCGGAGATCAGGGCGGTACAGGTCATATAGTCCTCCTCCGCCAGATAATGGTCCATGAAGGCGCTCGCCAGATCCTCGGTGGAATCGAAGGTGAACAGGTTGTTGGCGTAGACCACGCGGCGGGCGATCTCGAACTCCTCGGGGGTAAAATAGTGCTCCCGACGGTGGTCGATCTCCTTGCAAACCGCCTTAAGCAGGGCGTTCGGGTCCTCGCAGTATGCCGCCACCTCCGTAAAGGCGCAGTCCCGCATCTGCATATAGCCGCCGCCGAATTTCTCGTTGATCAGCCCGCTTTCGTACAGGCGGTTGTAGAATTCCCCGGAGCGGCCGAACAACAGCTGGGTGGTGATGGCGTTTGCCGCGGAGACGCGCATGGCTTCCTCCGGCGTTTCCGGCGGGATCGCTTTGAACCCGATCTCCACCACCGGCTGCGCCACCTCGAACCACGCTTCCATCAGCGGTTCGTTGACCTCCTCCGGCTCCTCCGGGAAGATCCTTTCCACCTTCTGTTCCGGGGCGACCGTTGTCAGCACCTTGTCACAGACGGCTTCCACCTGCTCCGGCGTCACGTCCCCGCAGACCACCAGCGCCATGTTGCGCAGGTTGTAGAAGGTGTCCGTGCAGCGGTAGAGCATCTCCGGCGTGATCTTCGCGATGGAGTCCCGCGTGCCGGCGATGTTCCGGCGCACCGGATGGCGGGCATACAGGGCTTGCAGCAGGTTGTTGAACACGCACCAGCCGGGGTTATCGTCGTACATGGCGATCTCCTCCCCGATGATGCCCTGCTCCTTCTCGATGGTTTCCTTCGAAAAATACGGGTGAGTGACGAAATCCAGCAAGATCTCCAGATTCTCCTCGAACCCCTCCGTGCAGGAAAACAGGTAGCAAGTGCGCCCGTAGGAGGTGTAGGCGTTGGCGGAAGCTCCCGTCTGCGCATAGCGGGCGAAGGCGTCCTCCCCCTTTTCATCCTCAAACATTTTATGCTCTAAAAAGTGCGCAACGCCGTCGGGGAGCTCCAGATAGTCCTCGTCCCGCTCCGTCTTGAACTTCACGTCGATGGAGCCGTAACGGGTGCCCAGCAGGGCGTAGACGGCGGAATGTTTTTTGGGGATCACGAACATCGGCAGACCGCTTTTGTGCTGCCACGTGAAGTAGGATTCCCCCAGTTTTTCATCCATCACTTGCGTAAAACGGCTCATTCGGATGCTCCTTCCAGATAATAGACGGTATCCAGCGTCAGGTCGTTCGCCACCTTGACCACATCTGTGACGGTAACCTCATCCAGCGAGTTTGCCGCGTCCTCCGGGGAATCGGTACGTCCGGCGATGATGCGCCCGAGGTACCAAGAGCAGATGGAAGCGGAGCTGTCGGTGATCTCCCGGTAACCGTTGCGCAGGGAGCGGCGGGCGGTCTCCAGCTCTTCCTCGGTGAGTTTTCCGGCGCGGAGATCGTCAAGCTGCTCCAGAATGGCGTCCAGCGCGGCGGTCTGATTCTTCTGCTCGATGCCGCTGTTGATCAGCAGGATGCCCTTCAGCCCGTCGGGAGCGCTGGAGCAATAGTAGCACAGGCTCTTTTTCTCCCGCACGTTGGTAAACAACCGGCTGCTGGGGGAACCGCCGAACACCTCGTTGAAGAGCGCCATGTTCGCAAAATTGCCCTCCTGCAGGGTGTAAGGTGCGCGGAAGCCGATGCTCAACTTGCACTGGGAGATGCGCATCTGTTCCGTTTTCCTGCGAGGGGATCTCGGAGCGCTCCCCTGCGCTGTGACCGGGAAAGCCGCTTCCCGCGGGGAAAAGGGCAGGCAGCGCTTACACAGCTCTGCCACTTCCTCCTCCGCCTTTTTGCCGATATAGAAGATCTCCACACGGGCGGAGGTCAGCAGGCCGCGGTACACTTCCCAGAGGGATTCCGCGGTGAGCTTTTCCACTTCTTCCACGTCGCCGCCGTGGTCTACGGCGTAGGGTTCGCCCTCGCACATGATCTCGATGCAGCGCCGTCTGGCGTAGGAAGCTTTGTTGTCAATGCGGGAACGGATGTCGTCCGCAAGATTTTTCTTTTCCTGCTCCACATAGCTTGCGCAAAACACGCCGTTTTCCGTAAAGGGACGGAAGATCAATTCCTGCAGCAGCTTCATCCCCTCTTCCAGCACCCGCATCCCATCAAAGGCATAGGCGTCGTCGATACAGGTCAGCTCAAAGGTGACAAGCTGCGCTTCCCCCTTCTTCTGGACGTAAGCGCCCAGACCCAGGGAGTACAGCTCGTCCTGCCGACGGTTGAGGTCGCGCATGGTGGGATACTGCTCCGTTCCGCGCATGAGCACGTCCGTCAACAGAGAGTAGGCGGAAGCGGTCTCCTTCCGCAGGGGGACGAACAGGTTGACGGTCAGGTGTGCAGTCTTGAACCGGTCGGTGCGGACGGTATTCAGCCCGACGCCGCCGCAAAGCTCGCTTCTGCATAGCTTCATTCGGTGTTTATTCTCCTTCCTGTGAACGCGCATGGATGATCTCCCCGCCGCGAACGGTAGCGAGAACGTCAATTCCTTCATCAAAAACAGCAAGATCTGCGCGGAAGCCGGCCCGCAGGATGCCCCGTTCTTTGATCCCGAACAGGCGGGCAGGCGTTTCGGTCATCATGCGCACGGCGGAGCAGAGGTCCGCACCCGCCAGATCCCGCATATTGCGCACCAGCCTGTCCGCGGTGGCGACGCTTCCGGCGAACGCCTTGCGGTCCGGCAGTTTGGCGACGCCGTCCTCGATGAAACACTCCTGTCCGTTGGTCAGAGAGCCGAGGATGGTACGCCCTTCCGTCTGCCCCGCGCCCCGCATGGCGTCCGTCACCAGTACCGTGCGATGCACGCCCTTGGAGCGGTAGACCAGTTGCAGCAGCGTTTCCGGCAGATGCTTGCCGTCCGCGATAATCTCCACGGTGAGGTCGTCGTAAAGGTACCCCGCCTCGATCAGACCGGGGTAGCGGTATCCGTCGATGCGCACGATGCTGCTCATGCCGCTGTAAAAGTGGGTCAAATGGGTGTATCCGTGCAGGATGGCCTCCTTCGCCACGTCAATGGTGGCGTTGGAATGTCCCATGGAGGGCAGAACGCCGTGCTTCCGCAGCTCGTCTCCCAATTCCATCGCTCCCGGCAGCTCCGGCGCCACCGTCCAGCGGACAATACAGCCGTCGGCGGCCTCCAGTACCTTGCGGTAGTGGGCAGGATTGGGGGGTTGCAGATATGCTTCGTCCTGCGCTCCCTTCTGGTCGGCGGAAAAATAGGGGCCTTCCAGATGCATCCCGTAAAGATATGCCCCCGGGTAGTCCGTTTTCTGCACCCTGCGCAGGGTATCAAAGGAGGCGAACAGCTCCTCGTCCGGGCAGGTCAGGGTGGTGGGGAGGATGGTGGTGGTGCCGTGTTTGGCGTGCAGGACGGCGGCGCCGATAAAGGCCTCCTCTGTGCCGTCCATATAGTCGTATCCCCCGCCGCCGTGCTGATGCACGTCGATGAAGCCGGGGGAAATGTAACATCCGCTGTATTCGTGCACCTCGTACTGCCCGTCGTCGTTCCTGTGCTTTCCGGCGTAGGTGATCACCCCGTCCTCACAGCAGACGTCCCCATCCCTTACCATGGCGTTGGGGAACAGCAGGTGCCCTTTGTATTTTACCCTTCGACTCACGGTTTCATTTCTCCTTTACATAAGAAAGCCACAGCGGAGGCGGCGATGCCCTCCCCGCTGCCGGTGAAGCCCAATCCTTCCTCCGTGGTGGCCTTGACGCTCACGTTTTCTACGGGAATGTGAAGAACACGGGCGATGTTCCGGCGCATTTCCGGCAGGTAGGGAGCCAGTTTGGGTCGTTGGGCGATGACGGTGGAATCCACGTTGCCCACGGCGTACCCCGCTTCCCGGAGCAGACGCGCGGTCTCTTCCAGCAAAAACAGCGAGGAGACCCCCGCGTAGGCGGGATCGCTGTCCGGGAAATGCACGCCGATGTCCCCCAGCGCAGCTCCGCCCAGCAAAGCGTCGCAAAGGGCGTGCAGCAGCACGTCCGCGTCCGAATGTCCGAGCAGCCCCTTTTCAAAGGGGATTTCCACCCCGCCGAGGATGAGTTTCCTCCCCTCTGTCAGGCGGTGCACGTCGTAACCCTGACCGATGCGAATCATCGTTATGACCATTCCCTTCGTTCTATTTGATCCTTGCCGCACGGCAAGGATCAAATGGGGTTTGAAATACCGTCGCAGTCCCTTTTGCCCACGTTGGCTTCAAACCTCACTCCTTTTGTTTCTTCAGCTCCTGCGCTTTCTGCACGGCGACGATGGCACGCGCCAGCGTCAGATCCTCCCGCAGGGTGATCTTCATGTTGTTCGCCTCCGTCTGCACGTAAGTGACGGTGGATCCCGCCGCTTCCAGCATGGAGGTTTCGTCTGTGTAGGACGCGAGCTTCCCGCTCTTGACGGCTGCGGCGTAGGCGACCTCGTAGAAGTCCCGACGGAACACCTGGGGCGTTTGCAGCGCCATCAGATGCTCCCGGGCGGGAGTGTAGACGGCGTGATGCTCCGTATCCACATACTTGATGGTATCCGTCACCGGGCGGCAGGCGGTCGCGACGCCGCTCTCGCGTGCGCCGGCGATGACCGCATCAATGAGCTCCGAAGTGACAAAGGGGCGCGCACAGTCATGCACGCAGACCAGTTGATGCTTCTCTTTGCCGGCGTCCACGCCGTTATAGACGGAAGCGTTGCGGGTCTTTCCCCCCGCGCAGAAGCGCACGGGCTTTGCGGGCTGCACGGCTTCCGTGATCTTTTCCAGACGGGGACGGTTTTCCCCGCAGACCACCACGATCTCCTGCACGGAGGAACCGGCGAAGGCACGCAGGACCCGTTCGAACAGGGTGACGCCGTCCAGCAGGATCTCCGGCTTGGAGAGCCCACCCATGCGCGCGCCGCTGCCTGCGGCGACAATCACTCCGGAAACGGTGGCTGCCGCCAGCAGCCGTTCCGTGTAATGTTTGTTTTTAGCCGCCATACGCGTACCCGATTTCGAAGGCCTTGGCGTTCAGTTCCCCCAGCTCCGCCTTGGCTTTCGGGGCGGAGGCGCGCAGGACGTTCTGGAAGAAGGCGAAGTCGAACAACCCCGTCACCTTCACCAGATAGCCCAGCATGATGCAGTTCGCCAGCTTGGGGAAGCCGTTTTCCCCCGCCAGCGCCGTGGCGGGAACGCCGCAGACGCGGATATCCTCCCTGCCGGTCTCCGCAGACGGAATCAACGAGGAATCGTAGACCACTACGCCGCCGGAACGCACCTTCGGCAGGAATTTTTCAAAGGAGGGCTGGTTCATGGCGATGAGAATGTCCGGCGACGTCACCAGCGGCGAGCCGATGGGTTCCGCGTCGATGTTCACCGAGCAGTTGCAGGTGCCGCCCCGCATTTCCGGACCGTAAGAGGGCAGCCAGCTGACCTCTTTGCCGTCCTTCATGCCGGCGGTGATGAGCTGCTTGCCGGCGAACAGGATCCCCTGCCCGCCGAACCCCGCGAGAAGTATGCCTGCCATCAGTTGGTCCCCTCCTTCGTGATAT
Source organism: Oscillospiraceae bacterium (assembly GCA_022508745.1). Taxonomy (GTDB): domain Bacteria; phylum Bacillota; class Clostridia; order Oscillospirales; family CAG-382; genus Coliplasma. The sequence continues at coordinate 24,878 of JAFLUP010000020.1, forward strand.
CCTTATACACCCCCAAGGGGTAATGCTCCATCATGTTCGCCCGCAGCCATTCCAGCGCCTTTTCCGGGGAAAGCCCCCAGTTGGTGGGGCAGGAGGAAAGCACTTCCACGATGGAAAGCCCGCGTCGCTCCTGCTGCATCTGGAACGCCTTGCGGATGGCCTTTTTGGCGTTGTTCACGTTTTTCACGCAATCCACCGCGACGCGCTCGGCGTAAGCGGTGCCGTCCAGCGTCGCCATCATCTCGCAGACGCGGATGGGGTTGCCCTGCAGGTTTTTATCTCTGCCGTAGGGGGAGGTGGTCGTCACCTGCCCCAGCAGGGTGGTGGGCGCCATCTGTCCGCCGGTCATACCGTAGATGGCGTTGTTGATGAAGATGATGGTGATGTTTTCCCCTCTCGCGCCCACGTGTACCGTCTCCGCCGTACCGATGGCGGCAAGGTCGCCGTCCCCTTGGTAGGTAAAGACCGTGAGATCCGGGTTGGCGCGTTTGACGCCGGTGGCAACCGCCGGAGCGCGCCCGTGGGCGGCTTCGATCATATCGCAGTTGAAGTAATTATACGCGAACACCGCACAACCGACGGGTGCGACGCCGACGGTCGTTCCTTCCACGCCCAGCTCGTCGATGACCTCCGCCACCAGACGGTGGACGATGCCGTGGGTGCATCCGGGGCAGTAATGGAAGGGTACGTCCGCCAGTGCATGGGGTTTTTCAAAGACGATCATGTTATTCACCTTTCCCTTCCATAGAAATATGTTCGATTTGCGCAAGGATCTCCTCCGGCGTGGGGATCATGCCTCCCGTTCTGCCGTAGTGGGTGACGGGGCGGGCGCAGTCGATGGCGAGCTTCACGTCGCCCAGCATCTGCCCCATGTTCATCTCCACGGAAAGGAACGCCTTTGCGGTCCTTGCCAGTTCCTTCAGCTCTTTGTTCGGGAACGGCCAGAGGGTGATGGGGCGGAACAGTCCGACCTTCATGCCCTTCTCCCGCGCCATGCGCACCGCCGTTTTGGCGATACGGGCGGTGATCCCGTAGGAAACCACCACCACATCAGCGTCCTCGGTGAGGAACTGCTCGTACTGCACCTCGTTTTCCTCGATCTGCGCGTAACGGGCAAAGCGATCCACCACCGTTCGTTCCAGCACTTCCGGCTCGATGTACAGGGAGTTGACCACCGTATGTCTCCGCGCCCCGCGGTGCCCGTTGGTCGCCCAATCTTTCGGCGGCAGCTGACGGGGGGTACGGGCTTCGAAGTCCACCGGTTCCATCATCTGCCCCAGTGCGCCGTCCGCGAGGATCATGCAGGGCATCCGATAGAGATCCGCCAGATCGAAGGCTTCGCCGGTGAGGGACGCCATCTCCTGCACGGAGGCGGGCGCCAGCACGATGACATGCTGATCGCCGTGCCCCAGACCGCGGACGGCCTGATTGTAGTCCGACTGCGCCGGCTGGATGCCTCCCAGACCCGGACCGCCCCGCTGGACGTTCACCAGCACGCAGGGCAGGTCGGAGCCGATGATGTAGGAGATGCCCTCGCTCATCAGGGAAACGCCGGGAGAGGAGGTGGAAGTGATGCAGCGCGCGCCGGAAGCGGCGGCGCCGTAGATCATATTGATGGCGGAAACTTCGCTTTCCGCCTGCAAGCAAAGCCCGTCCCGCTTGGGGAGCTGCTTTGCCATGTATTCCGCAAGTTCGGTCTGCGGGGTGATGGGGTAGCCGAAGAACAGCTTACAGCCGGCACGGATGGCGGCTTCCGCCAGCGCTTCGTTCCCCTTCATCAGTAATTTTTCGCCCATAGGTGTTCGATTCCCTTCTTTCTAAACGTCTTTTTCCACGGTGATGACCAGATCCGGGCACATGGTGGCGCACATGGCGCAGCCGAGGCATTTCTCCATGTCGCTGACTCCGGCGGGATGGTAGCCCTTTGCGTTCAGGCGCGTCCCCTCCAGCGCGATGATCTTCTTCGGGCATGCCAGTACGCACAGTCCGCAGCCCTTGCACAGATCGGTCTTGAATGTTACTTTGTTCATATCGGAAGTCCTTTCCATGAGTTTAGAACAATTTTTTCGTCACGTCCCGGATGGGAACGGCGCCCTCCGGCGCATTTGCCGGGAACGCGGTCACCGCCACGAGCGGCAGACCGCACAGCTTGCAGAATTCCCCGCAGGCGGCATAGGAAGCCAGTACGTCCTCTTTTGTCGTTTCAACGCCGAGGTTGGAATTGTTGATCACCCCGCAGAAACGCAAACCGGAGGCTTTTTCCATCTCCTGCAGCAGCGCCCAAGCCGCGCGGGGGTCGGAGACATACGGGCGGTAGTAGTTATAGACGTAGTACATGGCGTAGGTGCAGCGCTCATATTCCGCGCGATGCACCCCCAGCGCCGTAGCGCCGTCCGCGTCGCCCCCTACATCGATGACGGCGTACTCCTCCGTCACGAACACGGAGGCGTACTCCTTGGGCAGCGTGGGGATATCCACATTGGTATTGGCAAACTCCGGCAGGATGGGGCGCACCCCCGCCTCCCGCAGTTGCTTTTCGTTATCCGCCGAGCGGAAATAGGGGTTGACCGTGTCCAGATCCACCAGGCAGCACTGTTTCCCTGCTTCGGCAAGGGACAGCGCGAGGTTCACGGCGATGTTGGTCTTTCCGCTGCCGTAAGGACCCGCGATGACGGTGATGCGGTTTTGCAAGAAACGTTTCATGGCTTTCCATTCCATATAGGCGTCGTTTTTCTCTTCATCACCCGAAGCATGCGCGGGCGATTGTATCTTTGCAGGAGGACAAACAGCCCGTCAAACAGAAAGGCAAGGCAGGAAGTGATCAGAAACACACCCAGCGAGCCGAACCAAACGGAGCACACAACGGGAACAAAGCTGAGCAGCATGTTTACCTCATGTACGACCTCCGCCTGACAAGTCACCTGCACGATCTCTTCCATGGTCCTGCTTTGCAGGTCGAAGAGTTCGGGCTGATAGGTGGGGAGGCGCTTGCTCCATTTCCGAACCCGCAGCTTTTGGTAGAGCGGCTTCTCAAAGGATCTCTCCCGGAACCATTTCCGGTTGTAATTCATCCGATTGTGGAACATCCCGTCGATGACAGCTCCCACCGCCAATCGCATGGCGAGGTGGTAGAAAACCGTTCCGAAGGTGATGGCCGCGGAGAACAAAATGCCGTTTTTCGTGAAGGCATACGCCGTTCCCGACGCCAACAGTCCCAACAGGGACAGAAGGGTCGTCAAACACATTTTCCTTTTCATCGTATCTTCCTCAGATCCCCCGGATCAGGTCCCCCGGCTTTGCGCCGTCGATCCGCAGGAGGAAGGGCATACGCGGGTGACGGGTGTCTTCAATGGGTTCCCCCTGTTCGTCGAACAGCTCGCCGATCGTGATCTCCCGCCCGGTGGTGCCGGGGGTGAGCAGGTTCGCCCTCTCCCCTACGCACATTTTATTGAACTGGGTGCAGCGGGCAAGCCCCGTTTCGGAGTCGTAATCGTCCACCGTCGCCAGAAAGGCGCGATCCTTCAAATACAGGTTGTCCGACACCAGATTCGCGTTCTCCGCCGGAGAACCGTAGAAGAATCCCGTGCCGTACTCCCGGTGGGAGACGCTTTCCGTCTCCGCGCGGAGAGCGGGGTTGAAGGGTCTGCCGGAAAGGCAGTCGTCCAGCGCAATGCGGTAGGCGTTGGTGATGGCGGCGGCGTAGTAGGCGCTCTTGACCCGCCCTTCGATCTTGAAGGAATCCACGCCGGCGTCCAGCAGCTCCCCCAGATGCTCGATCATGCACAGATCCCGGGAGGAAAACAGGTAGGTGCCGGTTTCGTCCTGCTCTGCGGTGATGAGATCATGGGGACGCTTGTCCTCATGCAGAAAATACTTCCAGCGGCAGGGCTGGGCGCAGTTGCCCCCGTTGGCGTCCCGCCCGGCGAAGTAGTTGGAAAGCAGACAACGCCCGGAATAGGAAACGCACATGGCGCCGTGGACGAAAACCTCCAGCTCCAGATCCTCCGGGATGTCTGCGCGGATGCGCTTGATCTCCGCAAGGGTCAGTTCCCGCGCCAACACGATGCGCTTGACCCCTTGCCTGTACCAAAACCGGCAGGCGGCGGAGTTGACCGTGCTCGCCTGCGTAGACAGGTGGATGACCGGATCCGGCATCCCCTCCCGCAGAATGTCCATCACGCCGGGGTCGGAGACGATGAAGGCATCCGGCGGCGCGTCGGAGAGTTCCCGCAGCATAGCGCGGAGGTCGTCAAGCTCCCCCTCGTGGGGCATGACGTTGACGGTGAGGTAGACCTTCTTCCCCCGTTCATGGGCAAGAAGGATCCCCTCCCGCAGGGTTTCCGGCGTAAAATTATCCGACGCGCGGCGCATCCCGAAGCGCTCCAGCGCACCGTACACCGCATCCGCGCCGTAATGCAGGGCAAAACGCAGCTTTTCAAGGCTTCCCGCCGGGGAAAGCAGCTCCGGAGAAGGGTTCCGCATCAGGGCTCCTCCGGCTGCAGTTCGTCTTCCTGCTTCATGGCTTCATTTTCCTGTCTGACCCGCTCCTTGTTGCGCTCGTGGGCGGAAAGGGTGGCGGCGTAGTAGGTCTTCCCCGCGTCGTTGCTGACGAAGAAGTAGGCGTTGATCTCCTTTTCGTTATCGTCCAGCGGGGGGGACGGATAGATGGCGGCAAGGAAGGAGTCCAGACCGGCGTTGCAGATGGCGCCGGGGGGCAGCCCTTCGTAGCGGTAGGTGTTGTACGGGCTGTCGAAATCAATATTGATCTGGGACGCGTCCTGCACACGGTCCAGTCCCGCCAGCTCAAAGGCGTACTGGATGGTGGCGTCGCTTTCCAGATTGGGGAACTCCCGGCTGTGATTCAGACGGTTATGGAACACGTAGGAGATATATTCGAAGTCCTCCGCCGTCTTTCCCTCCGCCTGCACCATGGAAGCGAGGGTCACGATGTCGTCCAGAGAGAATCCCTGCTCGGCGCTGACCTCCGCATAGGTGGACTTCCAATCCACCCAGATCTTATCGTTGAAGTTGTTGAGCAGCTTGTTGATGGCAAGATATTCCTCGGTATCGGTATAGAAATCGTAGGTATCCGGGTAGAGGTAGCCCTCCAGACGGTACACCCGGTTCTCCGGCCAGCCGTTTTCATCCAGCAGGCGCACGAATTCGTGCTTGTAGGGATAGTTATTGATGGCCTCCACGAAGCCCTCCCGGGTGCCCACGCCGTTCTTGACGAACAGGTCGATGACGTCGTCCACCGTAAAGCCTTCCGGGAAGGTGATGGTGACGGTCTGGCGTTCGTGGGGGTCAATGGTCAGCTCGGCAAGCAGCTGGGAGTAGTTCATATTGGTGTTGAGCGCATGCTCTCCGGGGATGAAGATCAGCTCCTCGCCGTCGCTGTAATGATCCAAATAGAAGGAAAACGCCCATTCGGACTCGATCAGCCCCCGATCTGCCAGCAGAGCGATGACTTCGTCCTGTGACGCCCCCTCCGGGATGGTCACGTTGATGGGGGTATCCCCCTTTTTGAGGGCGAACATATCGTTGCCCACCAGGACGATATGGTAGGAAAGGTAAGCGGCGATCAGCACCACCACCACCATATACAGCACCGCTTTGAGCAGGAAGCTGGAATCCGAAAGGAAGTGCAGAACGCCCAACAGCATCCGCACCGGAAGCGGTCTGCGGGGCTCGTCGTCCTCGTCCTCGTACGCATCGTCCTCCTCCGGTTCATCGGGAAACGCGCCGTCCGCATCCTCCGTAAAATGGGAGGAAGCGCCGTTCCCGTCCCCTGCCGTGGATTCATCCTCCGTAAAATGGGAGGCGGCGGCGTCCAGGGAGAAGAATTCCCCCTCGGGCGCTCCGGAAGAAGCGTCGGAGAACGCCACGGGCACCTCCGCAGGAATCTCCGCAGGAGCTTCCGCGGGAACTTCCGCAGGGGGCTGCGTCTGCTCTTCGGCAGAACGCTCCGCTTGCTTCTTTTTCGCGCGGTATTCACCTAAAATCTCCGCCAATTCGTCGGTTTTGGAAAGACGATCGTCAGACATGAAGTTTACCTCCTTACAAACTCTCTACCGGATCGCCGTGATGATCAGGAACACGGCGATCAACAGCAGAAACGTCGGGGAAAGGAACACGGCGACAACGCTGTTCCGGCTTTTCGGCGGCAGGGAGCCGTCCGGCGGACGCACCGCATAGCGCAGGTACAGATGCTCGATGCTGTAAAGCAGCAGGAACAGCGAGGCTCCGAACAGCACCACCAGCAGGAATCCCACGAAAAACGCACCGTTCTTTTGCAGGATGATCCGCAGGAAGCGGTCGGAAGTAAAGACGTTGAGGGTATTGCTCAAGAGGTGCAGCAGCACCGCCGGGATCACCGAGCGGGAAGCCGCCGTCACCACCCCCAGCAGGATCCCGGCGAACAGATACACCGGGAAATTGGTCAGGGAAAAATGCAGCATGGCGAAGCAGATGGAGGAGATGAGAATGGCGTTCCCCTCCCCCAGCGCCCGATATTCCGCAAAGATCACGCCCCGGAAGAGCAGTTCCTCGCAAACGGCGGGAATGATAACGAAGGAGAGCAGCATCCCCGCGAGGGGGGGCTCCGCCTCCCCGCCATACAGCCCGTCGAAGAAGCCGGCAGTATCCACGGAGCGGGAAGCCACCGCCTGATAGCCGAAGCGGATGAGCAGGCTGCCGGAGACAAACACCATGGCGGAAAAGACGATGAGGGTGATATGGCGAAGCCCCACGGGTGAAACCGCCATGGGAGACGCCAGCTTCCTGCCCTTCAGCAGGTAGTAGAGCATACAAGGCATGGTCAGCACGATGACCTGTATGACCGAGATGGAAAGCAGCAGGTCCCCGCCGGAGGACACGCCGGAAAGCAGATAACGGGAAAGGTGCATCGCCACCAGAACGAACAGCACCAGCAACGGCGCCGTGATCTGCGGCAAGCCGGTCTTTTTCCGTTTTCCGGGCAGACTTCTGCCGGTCTGTTCCTCCGTCATTTGCGTTCACCTCCTGCGCGTTTTTTCCGTCGCTTATGCGAAGCGGGTCTGTTCTTTCAATTCGTCCGCACGCTGGCTGCCGAAGAGCAGCTCCACCAGCTTGAAACCGAACGCAAAGGAGACGCCCATCCCCTCTGCCGTGACGAAAATGTCGTCATGCTCCACCTTTTTGCCGGTACGGATGCCGTCCGGGATGCTCTTTTCAAACCCGGGGTAGCAGGCATACCGCCTGCCGTCCAGCAGCTCCATCTCCCCCAAGATCGAGGGTGCGGCGCAGATCGCCGCCACATAAATGCCGTTTTCCGCGGCATATCTTACCAATTTTTGCACTTTGGTGCTGGCGTTCAGCAATTCCGTCCCTCTCGCGCCGCCGGGCAGCAGGAGACAGCTCATGGAGGCTTTGTCCACCTGGTCAATGGTGCAGTCGGCGCCGACGCGGATCCCGTGGGAGCCGGTGACGAATTCCTCGCCGCTGACGGAGACCAGTAAAACGCTCGCCCCTGCGCGGCGGAGAAGATCGGCGGGAACGAGGGCTTCCGCTTCCTCAAACCCTTCTGCCAGTAAAATGGGAACTTGGATCATATCGAGATCACCATGCCTTTCCTTCATTTCGGAGCAGTTGCTCCACATACCCGAGCACCTGGGAATGGATATCCTCCCGCGTGCGCAGGGAATCCCCCTCCCCTGCACAGTGGACAGTGGTCCAGCCCAGCTTTTCCGAGGCGTAAAGGGCTGCGCGATAGCTGTCCTGCAGGTGGGACGGGCTCTTTTCGTGAATATCGGTGACGCGGCCGGTCTCCGACGCGCGGCGCCTGATCAGCGCCGCAGAAACGGCGGGCGGGACGCACAGGTACAGCACCAGATCCGGCGCGGGAAGCCCCAGCTTGCCGTATTCGAACTCGAACAGCCAATCGAGGAACGCATCGTATTCCTCCGGCGGGAGCTTGGAAAGCTGATGCACCGCGTTGGCGGTGGTGTACCGGTTGGCGAGAATCACCGTCCCCGCCTCGTAATCCTTTTGCCAATCGAGGCGGTAGGAGCAAAACCTGTCCACCGCATAGAAGGTGGACGCCGCGTAGCCGTTGACCGCGCCGGGATCCTCCCCGAAGCGCCCTTGCAGGTAGAGGTTCACGGCGGCGCTCATCTCGCCGTCATAGGTGGGAAAGCTGACCGTGCGGCAAGGGATCCCCTTCTCCCGCAGCGCCTGTTCCAACAGCTTTGTCTGGGTCTCCTTGCCGGAACCGTCCAGCCCATCGATGGCGATGAGTCGTTTGGGTCTCTGCATATCGGCCGCCTCCTATCCTCATTATAATATATCATGTTATTATATCACTTTTCCGCCGCAAATGCAAGGGTTTGCGCAAAAAAATCAAAAACGGGGACCTTCCCGTTTTGGGAAGCTCCCCGTTTGGCGCAAAAATGAACGTTATCGGTATTCCGGCGGCAGGAATTCTGCCGGGATGATCTCCTTCACCGTCCTGTAAAGGTTCTCAAGACTGAACTTGCCGCCGCGCAGCGTGGAGCCGTGGGACTTTTCGTACCACACCACGCCGTGCGCCGCCGCCAGTCCCTCCGTGTAGTCCTTCAGGTCATACAGCTTAAAGTTGCGGTAGCCGGTGTCAAGCTGGGTATTCACCGATTTTTCCTTGGTATAGTGCAGGACCAGCGGGGTGAAGAGCGGTTCCTCGACGGTGATCTCCTTGGTCTGGGCATCTCGGCGCACATTGAAGGACAGCATCCCCTCCAGCACGTTCAGCCCGCCCTGCATCCCGGAAACGAAGTTGCCCAGCGAATAGGTCAGCAGCATCCGATGGCCGGTGGAGCTTTCCATCCATTGCATGGGCTGGATACAGTGGGAGTGCATACCGATGACCACGTCCACGCCCAGCTCGCAGAACAGGTTGGCAAAAAACTTCTGGTCGCTGTTGGGGCTGTAGGTATCCTCATTCCCCCAGTGTGCGGAGACGATGACCACATCCGCCTGCTGTTTTGCCAGCGCCACCTGCTTGCGGACGAAATCCTCCTTCATATACGGGATATACGTCTCGGAACGGCTGGTGATGCCGTTGGTGCCGTAGGTATAGGTCAGGAACGCGAAGGTGATGCCCTGCTCCTCATACAGCACGATGTTGTTGGTATCCGCCTCGTTCTTGTAATAGCCCAACGGCGTCATACCGAGGGATTTGAAAAAGCCGTCCGAATGGATCAGGAAGCTGTCGTTGCCGGCGTCCAGCATATGGTTATGCGCCATGTTGACTACGTCCACGCCCAGCGTCCGGAGGGTCCTCCCCACCGCTTCGGGGGAGTTGAACGTGGGATACCCGTAGATCTTGGTGCCGTCCCCGCCGGAAAGCGTCTCTTGGTTGATATAGCAGATATCCGCGTTTTTCATCCGCTCTGCGACGTTTGTATAAATAGAAGAAAAGTCGTAGTTGGCGTCGTTGGTAGCCACATAGGTGCAATTCTCGTTGTGCGCGTTGGCGTAGCACTCCATGGCGTAGTAATAGACGGACGGATGGATCAGGTTATCCCCGCAGGCGAGGATGCTGACCACCGTGTCCTCCGAAACCGGAGGCGGATCCTCCGAATTTTCGGGGGCGGAAGTCGGCTCATCGCTCCTATCCGCAGACGGGTCGTCAGACGTAGACGTGGAGCCGGGAACGGATCCCGTTTGGCTCTCGTCTCCGACGGAATCCACCGAGGAGACAGGGTCGTTACCCTCCTGCCTCTGCAGAACGGTAGCGCCGTATATCACGATCAGCGCGGTCAGCGCCAGTACCAGAAAAAGCGTAAAATATCGGTAGGCGCTCGCGCCTTTCTTGGCTTTTTTACCTCCCATGGAAACCCCTTCCCCTTTCCTGTGAAACATGGTATTTGCATAGGGCTCGAAACAGTACCACAAGTATACTACGCGCCCCGAAAAAAGTCAAGCATCTGCATGTCAAAAAATTGTAATGTTCCTGTGACACTCCATTTACGGCGACACATCACGCCAAAAAGAAAATCCTGCCGAGCCAACTTACAAATTTACGCTAACATAAGCTACAATAACAATTCATGTTCGGGGCGGACATGCGCCGACCCGAACATACCTTACGGTTCCGCGAGT
>JAFLUP010000021.1 GCA_022508745.1 Oscillospiraceae bacterium
GCGTTGAAGGGAGAGATGGCGGCGCCGGTGTCCCGCAGCAGGATCGCGCGAATGTAAGTGACGAACGCCGCAGGACCCGCTGCATCCGTGAAGGAAATGCCGTGGTAGCTGGGGTTCGGCTCCGCGATCGGGGCATACTTGCCGCTTGCCTTCCAATCAAACATGCCGGAATCCACGATGATGCCGCCCAGCGACGTGCCGTGACCGCCGATGAACTTGGTGGCGGAATGGATCACGATGTCCGCGCCATGCTCGATGGGACGGATCAGGAAGGGCGTACCGAAGGTGTTATCGATGGCGAGGGGCAACCCGTGCTTGTGGGCGATCTCTGCGACGGCGTCGATATCCGGGATGTCGCTGTTGGGGTTGCCCAATGTCTCCAGATAGACCGCTTTGGTGTTGGGCTGAATGGCGTTTTCCACCTCTGCGAGGTTGTGCGCGTCCACGAATGTGGTGGTAATGCCGTACTGGGCGAGGGTATGGGCAAGCAGGTTGTAGCTGCCGCCGTAGATGGTTTTCTGCGCGACGATGTGATCCCCCGCCTGCGCCAACGCAAGGATGGTGTAGGTGACGGCGGCTGCGCCGGACGCCAGTGCCAGCGCCGCAACGCCCCCTTCCAACGCGGCCACGCGTTTCTCCAGCACGTCCTGCGTGGAGTTGGTCAAACGCCCGTAAATATTGCCCGCGTCGGACAGATCGAACCGTGCGGTGGCGTGAGCGGAGTTGCGGAAGACGTAGGAGGTGGTCTGGTAAATCGGAACGGCTCTCGCGTCCGTCGCGGGATCCGGCTGCTCCTGCCCCACGTGGAGCTGGAGGGTTTCAAAACGATATGGATTGCTCATGGTCAATTTCCTTTCTGTTTTTGGATGGATGTGTGGCTCTTTGGAGAAAAAGATCAGCGACACATTCGTCCGAAGCGGAAATTGGCTCTGAGAAGGCGTTCAAAATAGACTTTCATGCGTGATTCCTTGCAGCTTTGGTTGCTTTTGTTGCACCCATTATAGCACACTTTACCTACCATGTCAATAGGTAAAGAGGTCTTTTGCGTTTGTTTTTTCGGAGAAAATTTTTTCAAAACCCCTTGACAACCGTGTTTACATGGTGTAAACTGTATTTACAAGTTGTAAACACGAAAAGAGGGATCGACATGAAAGAGATGCGTATGGGGGAGATCGAAACCCGCTTTGCGCAGATCATCTGGCAGAACGAGCCGATCACCACCGGCGAGCTGATCCGGTTGAGCGAACAGGAGCTGGGGTGGAACCGCAGCACCACTTATACCGTGCTGAAACGGCTTTGCGAGAAGGGAATCTTCCAAAACCAAAACAGCTCCATCACGTCCTTGCTTTCGGAAAGCGAGTTTTACGCCCTGCAAAGCGAGAAGTTCGTCCGGGAGACCTTCGGCGGATCGCTGCCGTCCTTTCTGGCGGCGTTTTCCAAACGCAAGCAGTTGTCGGAGGAGGAGATCGACGCCATCCGTGGGCTGATCGAGGACTTTGAGAAAGGGGAAAAGTCATGACGGCGGACGCGTTCTTTCTGCTCCTGCTGCACCGCAGCCTTGCGGCGAGCTGGCTGATCCTTGCGCTTCTGTTGTTTCGTCCGTTCCTTCGCAGGGTGTCCCGCTCCCTTTGCTGTGCCATGTGGGGGTTGGTGGCGTTTCGGCTGCTTTGCCCGTTCTCTTTTGAGAGCGCGTTCAGCCTGCTCCCCGGATCGGGAGCGCTTGCCGAGGCGGAAACTGCGACAGCGTTCCCGGGGCAGGAGCTGGTGAAGGTCGCCGCGGCGATCTGGCTGGCGGGCGTCCTGCTGCTCGGGCTGTATACGGTCGGCTCCTATTGGCACCTTCGGTATCTGGTGCAGGAAGCCGTGAAAAAGGAGGACGGCGTCTGGCTGTGTGACCGGATCGACACGCCGTTTATCCTGGGCGTGTTCCGCCCGCGTATCCTGCTGCCGTTTTCCATGGATGCGGAGGATATTCCGTATGTGCTGGCGCATGAACGGGCGCATCTGGCGCGGCGTGACCATTGGCGCAAGCCCATCGCCTTCGCGCTGCTCACTGTTTTCTGGTTCCAGCCGGTGCTGTGGATCGCCTATGTGCTGCTGGGCAGGGATATTGAGTTCGCCTGCGACGAGCGCACCGTCCGCGCGTTGGGCGGGGACGACGAAAGCAAGGCGCGATACGCCAAAGCGCTGCTTCGGGGAAGCGTTCCCCGCGTGATCGCCGCGAAGCTGTACTGCCCGTTGGCGTTCGGCGGCTTGCAGACCAGACAGCGGGTGCAGTCCGTGTTGAACTATCGTAAGCCCGCCATGGCGCTGCTGCTTGCCGCCGCCGTGGTCTGTATCTCCGTCGCCGTCTGCTTTTTGACCGACCCGAAGGGAGGCGAAGTGCCGGAAGTCGTGTTACCGGAACCGGATTCCGTTCTGGAAGCGTCGGACGAGCCGGCGGGAGAACCGCCTGCCGAATCGCCGAAGCCGAATCCTGTGCAAGTGACAGTGCAGCCCGGAAAGGAAGTTTTGCAGTCCGAGATTCGGCAGTCAATCGAAAGCAGTGATCTTTCCAACAGGAAAAAGGAGCAATTTTATACTTGCCTTTCCCATATGCGGATCGAGTTCTTTGACGAAAAAAAGCCGTATATGGCGGTAATCGAAAATACGGGCGATGCTGACGGGTCGATCACGTTTTGGGTACGATATATGACATATGATCAAGATGTGCTTGCGCTACCCGTTAGTTCAGAGACAGACTTTTTCGTTGATGTGAAAATCGTAACAATTTTGCTTCCGGCGGGTGAAACGGTGTTCTATACATTTGATCCCGGATATGAATACACTGCAAGACATGTAGTGGTCGCGGGAGTATCCTATGCGGAGCTTTCTGTGACTGATTACGGACTTACGGACGAAACGCAGAAGTTATACAAGGGATGATTGATCAATGAAACGGAATCAGGCACAAGTCGAGCCGGTAACGGTACGGAAAAAGGGGTCTTTATGCCGCAGGGGGATACTCTAACTTAATTTGAGCTTGTGTTTTCGATTCGAGCAAAACGAAAGGAGGAAACCATATGAAAAGAACATTTGGCATTGTTCTTGCGTTCATCTTGGCGCTGACAATGAGCGCGGTCGTACTGGCGGAAGGATTGTCCGTCGAGAAAACGGAAGCTGTTACAGAAACCACGGAAATCGTTGCCGAAACCACGGAAATCGTCGCCGAAACCACGGATACGGAGGCAAGCGAAGAAGTGGTCGAGGAAGAGAGCGTCACAGAAGCAGAGGAGGAATCTCTTACCGAAGCAAGTACCGATCCTGCACTCTCGGAGGAGTATAGGTTGTTCCTTTACTGCCTGGATCACTTCCATTCAACGATGTGGCCGGGTCAGGAAGACGACCGCTGTACGCTTGTGATTGAAAACCGGGGAGAAGCAGACGGAACAATCACGGTATTTGCAAATTATGGATATGACAGTTGGTACGAGACAGGCGAACTGGAAGATCGAGAGTTTGCAAGTTACGGAGCGGAAATTGTTACAATTTCCCTTCCGGCGGGAGAAAAAACGTCCTATACTTTTGATCCGGGGTACTGGTACAACAGTATGGGATATGCGATTATCGGTGCGTCATATGAAGACATTTCCTATATGAAAGCCATAGAAGGCCCGGTAGTCAACAATCTAACGCTGGAAGAATATTTGGCACAATGCACACACCATGAGCTTGTTATCAAATAGAACGTTTCAATCGCTCATGCGATAGTCGTTATTCCCGCTTTCTGCGGCGAACGGGGGGAAAGACAAATGAGGAAGTCACTTTGGGGTGCTTCCTCATTTTTTTGTTTGCATACGGGGTTCCGGGGGAATGATTCCCCGGCAGGGGCAAACGGGGGGCGGCGCCCCCGTGAAATCCCTCACCCCAGCGCTACGTCCAGCAGCATCATAAGGGCAAAGCCGAGTGCGATGCTGACGGTGCCGACCGCCGCGTCCTTGCCGGTGCGGTCGCCCGCCTGCGCCTCCGGGATCAGCTCCTGCACGGTGACGTACACCATGGTGCCGGCGGCGAAGGAGAGAATGTAGGGCAGGATGGGAGTGATCAGCGAGGCGAGCGCCAGCGTGACCAGCGCGCCGAGGGGTTCCACTACGCCGGAGAGGAAGCCGCGCAGAAAGGCTCTGTGACGGGTATATCCGTCCGAGAGAAGCGGCATGGAGATGATGGCGCCCTCCGGGACGTTCTGGATGGCGATGCCGATGGCGAGGGCGAAAGCGCCTGCGGCGGAGATGGCGGTGCTGTCCGCGGCGAATCCCGCGAAGATGACTCCCACCGCCATGCCCTCCGGGATGTTGTGCAGGGTGACGGCGAAGAGCAGCAGGGAAGTCTTGCGGTTGCCGGCAGGGAGAGCGCCTTCACACTTCTTGCGCAGGACCGGGGCGAGGGCGTCCAGCGCCAGCAGGAACCCTACGCCGAGGAAGAAGCCTACCACCGAGGGGATCCACCCGGCGACGCCCTGTCCCTCCGCCATGTCGATGGCAGGCAGCAGGAGCGACCAAACGGAAGCGGCGAGCATGACGCCCGCGGCGAAGCCTAAAAGCGCTTTGCTGAGGATGACCCCCGGCTGGCGCTTGAGTACAAAGACGGCGGCGGCGCCCAGCGTGGTGCCCGCCAGCGGGATGAGGATTCCCAATGCGATTTGCAGAGTGACGTACATGAAAAAACGTTCGTTCCTTTCGTTTTTGCTTTCTGTCTGTTCCCTTGTTTTCAGAATATGCAAAACCTGTCGGAAACGAAAGAAAAATGACCCTACGCCGAAAAAATCAGCGTAAGGTCATTGTTTTTTGTAACAGAGCTTACAATCCCAGCTCCCCGAGAAGCTCTTCCTTCGGCGCGTAGCCGACGGATTTGGCGATGACTTCGCCGTTCTTGACGAGCAGCACCGTCGGGATGCTGGCGATGCCGTACTGCACGGCGAGAGCGCCTTCCTCGTCCACATTTACCTTGCAGACCTTCCATTCCGGGTGCTCGTCGGCAATTTCCGAGATGATGGGCGCCAGCATCTTGCAGGGACCGCACCAGGAGGCCCAGAAGTCGATCAGCACCGGTTTGTCGCTGCGCAGCGCTTCCGCTTGAAAGTTGGATTCCGTCAGTTTGATTTCCGCCATGGTTGCGTACCGTTCCTTTCGTTGGTGGTCTATTTTTCCTTGTAGTAAAGCATGCAGTGGCAGTAGCCCTCGAAGTCCGGATCCGCGATCTGCTCCCGGAATTCCTTGCACATACATTTGATGTCCTCGCTCTTGCCGATCCGGCAGGGACAGTAGCCGCCTTTCTGCTTGAGCCCTTCCTTGACGGTGCGGACGATCTCCTCGTCCTCGTTGAGACGGATTTTCATGGAACATCAACCCTTTCTGTTGTTATTATAACATGAAAAATGTGAAAAGCAAGGGGGAATGAGGCGAATGGATCCAAAAAAGGGGCTGTCGTTGCACAACAGCCCCTTTTGCTTTTACTTGCCGTAGTAAGCGTCCAGATACATCTGCTTGATCTCGCTCATGAGCGGGTAGCGCGGGTTCGCGCCGGTGCACTGGTCGTCAAACGCCTGCTCCACCATCTCGTCCAGACGGGCGAGGAAGTCCTGTTCGTCGATACCGTATTCTTGAATGGACTTCTTGATGCCGACTTTGGCTTTGAGCTCTTCCAGCTTGGCGATCAGCTTTTCCAGCTTCTCTTCGTCATTCTTGCCGGAAAGCCCCAGCGCTTCCGCCACTTCCGCGTAACGGCGGAGGGTGTGCGGGTGGTCATACTGCGGGAAGGTGCCCATCTTCGTGGGGACTTCCGCAGCGTTGAACCGCAGGACATAAGGCAGCATCAGTGCATTGGCGACGCCGTGGGGCAGGTGATGGAAGGAGCCCAGCTTGTGCGCCATGGAGTGGCAGACGCCCAGGAAGGCGTTGGCGAACGCCATACCTGCCATGGTGGCGGCGTTGGCCATCTTCTCGCGGGCGAGCGGGTCGTTGGGACCGTTGTCGTACGCCTTGGGCAGATACTCGAAGATCATCTGCAAAGCGCGGAGCGCGAGACCGTCCGTGTAGTCGGTCGCCATGATGGAGGCGTATGCTTCCAGCGCGTGGGAGACCGCGTCGATACCGGAAGCGGCGGTCAGACCCTTCGGCGCGTTCATCATCATGTCCGCGTCCACGATGGCCATGTCAGGCATCAGCTCGTAATCCGCCAGCGGATACTTGGTAGAACCGTCGGTGATGACGGCGAAGGGGGTCACCTCAGAGCCGGTACCGGCGGAGGTGGGGATAGCGATGAAGTATGCCTTTTCGCCCATCTTCGGGAAGGTGTAGACGCGCTTGCGGATATCCATGAAGCGCATGGCCATGTCCTGGAAGTCCGCTTCCGGATGCTCGTAAAGCACCCACATGATCTTCGCCGCGTCCATGGCGGAGCCGCCGCCGATGGCGATGATGACGTCCGGCTCGAAGGCGAGCATCTGCTTGACACCCTCCTGTGCGCATTGCAGCGTGGGATCCGGCTCCACGTTGTAGAACGTGGTGTGGGTGATGTGCATTTCGTCCAGCTTTGCGGTGATGGGCTTGGTATAGCCGTTCTTATAAAGGAAGGTATCCGTGACGATGAACGCCTTCTTTTTGTGCAGGACCGTGCCGACTTCGTCCAGCGCCACCGGCAGACAGCCCTTCTTGATATATACCTTTTCGGGAGCGCGGAACCAGAGCATATTTTCTCTCCTCTCGGCGACGGTCTTGATGTTCAGCAGGTGCTTGACCCCAACGTTTTCGGAGACGGAGTTGCCGCCCCACGAGCCGCAGCCCAACGTCAGCGACGGAGCCAGCTTGAAGTTGTAAATGTCGCCGATGCCGCCCTGGGAGGAGGGAGTGTTGACCACGATACGGCAGGTCTTCATGCGGTGCGCGAAGGCTTCCAGCTTTTCCTTCTGGGTCAGTGTGTCCAGATAGACGGAAGCGGTGTGACCGTAGCCGCCGTCCTGGATGAGGCGATCCGCCTTCTTCATGGCGTCCTCAAAGTCCTTGGCGCGGTACATGGCAAGAACAGGGGAGAGTTTCTCGTGCGCGAAGGCTTCGGAGGGCTCCACGCTGGTGACTTCACCGATGAGCAGCTTGGTGCCTGCCGGCACTTCGATGCCCGCCATCTTGGCGATGGTCTCCGCCGTTTGACCGACGATGCCTGCGTTCAGCTTGCCGCCGGGCAGGATGGTCTCCCGCACAGCATTCAGGTTCTTCTTGGGAATGATATAACCGCCGCGTGCGACAAATTCCGCACGGACCGCTTCATATACGCTGTCCAGCACGATCACGGATTGCTCGGAAGCGCAGATCATGCCGTTATCGAAGGTTTTGGAATGGATGATGGAGTTGACGGCCAGCACGATGTTTGCGCTGTCGTCGATGACCGCGGGAACGTTGCCCGCGCCCACGCCCACTGCCGGCTTGCCGCTGGAGTAAGCGGATTTGACCATACCGGGGCCGCCGGTAGCGAGGATCAGATCGGATTCCTTCATGACCATGGTGGTCAGCTCCAGACTGGGTTCGTCGATCCACGCGATGAGCCCTTCGGGCGCGCCCGCCTTGACCGCCGCATCCAGAACGATCTTTGCCGCGGCGATGGTGGAAGCCTTCGCGCGGGGATGGGGGCTGATGATGATGCCGTTACGGGTCTTCAGCGCCAGCAGGCACTTGAAGATGGCCGTGGAAGTGGGGTTGGTGGTGGGGATGACTGCGCTGAGGATGCCCACCGGCTCCGCGATGACCTTGGTCCCGAAGGCCGCGTCCTCTTCAATCACGCCGCAGGTCTTGACAGACTTGTAGGCATTGTAGATATACTCGGACGCGTAGTTGTTCTTGATGACCTTGTCTTCTACACAGCCCATGCCCGTCTCCTCAACCGCCATCTTGGCGAGGGGCAGCCTGGCTTTGTTTGCGGCAAGAGCGGCAGCCTTGAAGATGGCGTCCACCTGCTCCTGTTCGAAGGTGCCGTACGTTTGCTGGGCATTGCGAACCCTCGCAAGGGCTTCGCACAGCGTTTCCGGCGAGTTCACAATTCGATCCGTTTTCATGTGTTTGTCTCCATTTAGTTTTTTGGTTGACACAAAATACGACAGGATATTCCTGATTACAATACTATTATATCGTATGCGAAAAAAAAATACAATGGTAAAAAGCGAAAGTTTTTACCATTTGTAAAGGAAGGTTTTGTGAATTGCGTGCAAAATTGCGTGCAAAATTGCGTAGGATGTCCTTCCGACTGCCTGCGGAAAATGCAATTTTATTTCGGTGAACTTGCAGATCTGTGCCGCCGGAAAAACCCGTAAGGGAGCAGGCAGAACAGATAAACGGCGGACAGGATCGGGAACAGACTCCCCGTGCAGCCGTACAGGGTGGCGCGGCCGCCGAGGGAGAGGTCGCCGTACAGGACGTCCTGCTCCAGCGGTTCCGTCTGCCGCAGGATGCGCCCCTTGCCGTCCAGCAGCGCAGAGATCCCGGTGTTGGCGGCGCGCAGGACGGGTTTTCCGCTTTCTGCGGCGCGCAGCTTGGCGTAGCGAAGATGCTGCTTGACGCCGGCGCTGTCCCGGAACCAAGCGTCGTTGGTGGCGATGACGGAAAAGGAGGTGCACGCTCCCGCCCGTTCCCCGCTGCCGAACACGGAATCGAAGCAGATATAACAGCCCACGCCATAGGGTCCGACCTGCAGGACCGCATCCGTAGGGGAGACAGTCAGCTCCTCCCCGAGGTTCAGCTCGGCAAGGGGCGGAAACAGGGTGGCAAACAACCCTTTCAAAGGCAGCACTTCCCCGAAGGGGACCGGGTGCCGCTTGTCGTAAAAGGCGGAAAGCTCCCCGTCCGGCGAAATCGCCACGAGGCTGTTGTGCAGGCTCTCTCCGTCCTCTCCCCGCCGAAGGACCCCCAGCAGGATGGTGCAGTCGTATTCAGACGCGATGGAGGCGAAGGTCTCGTGCAGCACACCGCCCTCCGTGAAGTCCACAGCGACCGCGCTTTCCGGCAGCAGGATCAGCTTTGCGCCCCGCTGCGCCGCTTGCTCGGTCAGGTCCCGGTAGGCTTCAAAATCCTTGATCAGATAGTCGTCCTCCCACTTTTCGTCGGTGGAGATATTCGCTTGGATCGCCGCGACGGAGAGGGTTTCCGTCTCTTTCAACGGGAGGAAAAGCAGCACGCTCCCCGCGAGCAGGGCAACCGCGAACAGACCGCTGCCGGTGGCGAGCAGGGAACGCCGTCCGCAGCGGAGCGCCTCCGCGATCAGGGAGCAAACCGCCACCGTCAGAAAGGCGATCCAGTCCGCTCCGAATAGGGAAACCGTTTGCAGCAGCGGCAGACAGCCGGTTTGCGACAGTGCCACCGTTCCCCAGGGGAGCGCTAACGAACCGAAGGCAAGCAGCTTTTCCGAAAGCACCCACAGGGACGCCAGCCCGAACGCCCGGAGAAAGGGGGATACGCCCGCCTCCCCTTTGGGGAAAAAGCGGGAAACCTGCAAAACGGCAGCTTGCACCGACCCCTGCAGGGCAGGGATCCCGAGACAGCAGAGCAGGACGATCCCAAAGGCGGTCGCGTTGGAAAAGCCGAAGGAGGAAAGGGGATACAGTGCCGTAAACCAGAGGTAAAGGGGGAACAGAAACCCCAACAGGAAGCAAAAAAAGCTGCGGAAGGTCTTGCCGCGAAGGGGTTCATGGGAGAGCAGCAACAAAAAAGCGGTCAGGGAGGCATAGGTCAGCGGGAACAGCCCTTCCACGAAAAACGGCAGGGAAAAAACCGCGCCTGAAAGCACGCATAACAGCAGGCTTCCGCGCGCGGTCCCGTATATCTTTTGCAGGTTATCCTTTAGCGTTGACACGGCAAACCATCTCCCGGGTGGCTTCGTAAGCGGTTTGGAACGCTTCAAAGGGGGAGGAAAACGCGTATTTATGGCGGATATCGTCCAGTTTGGAGAGGGAGGACAGCCCGGTAAACATCATCAGATGCGGCTCCATGGTGAGGATGACCTCCTCACCCGCCCGGTCGGCGGCGACAGCGGCAAGCGTCTCCTCCAGCAGGGCGACGCCCTTGCCCGGCGGCACGATGGTGCCGTCCTCGTCCGCGTCCTTGATATGGAAATACCGGATATAGTCCTTCAGAAGCGGGTACGCCGGCTTCGGGTCCAGCCCGCAGAAGGCGAAGTTGCCCGGATCCAGCACCGCTTGCAGCCGTCCGCCGAAATGCCGCATCAACTTTGCTTCGCTTTCCGGCGACGCGCCGTAGATGTCCTTTTCGTTTTCGTGGCAGAGTATGAAGCCGCGCTTTTCGGACAGCTCCAGAAGCTCCTCCGTCAGCGCAAAGACGCGCTGCTCGAAGGCCTCCGGGGAAAGCGCGCCGGGGTAAAAGCTGAACATACGGATCCACTTACATTCCAACCGTTCGCCCAGCTCCATCACCCGGAGAAACAGCTTGCGGTGGGCGTCCCAATCGCCGTCGGCGTCGATTTTTCCGATGGGGGAGCCCAGCGCGGAAAGTCCGATACGGGCGTTTGACAGTTTCTTGCGAACCGTCTCCGCTTCTTCGTCCGTCAGCAGGGTAAAGCTCTTCCCGTCCACGCCCCGCAGTTCCAGCAGCGGGATGCCCAGCTTTTGCAGCGCTTCCAACTGCCCGTCAAATTCCGGCGTGATCTCGTCCGCAAATGCGGAGAACCGAAAAGTTGCTTTTTGCTCCATCGTGATCGCCCTCCTATCCGTTGTAATTCGGGATGATGACCCCTTCCTTGAAATATCCGGTGTAGTTCTTGTAGCCGGAGTCAAGGATGGTGGTGTAGTACGCCACCGAGCCGTGGACGTATTCGCCGTCGGGCCCGATGATGAAATTGCCGTTCTCATCCACCCTGCGGGTGTCCATCAGGTTGTTGCGGAAGGTACCGTCATAGGTGGAGCCGTCCGCCCATGTGTAAAATCCTTTGCCGTTGCGCATATCCTGCGAGAAATTGCCCTCGTAGACGTCACCGTTGGCGAAGGTCATTTTGCCGGTTCCGCTCTTGACGTCGTCGGCAAAGTAGCCCTCGTAACGGGCGCCGGAGCTCCAGGTAAACACGCCGTAGCCGCTCATGACATCCTTTTCGTAGTTCCCTTCGTAGGAATCGCCGTTGATGAATTTGAACACGCCGTGCCCGTTCTTTTTGGATTCCAGCATGCCGCCTTCATAGACGTCACCGTTGGCATAGATCATCTTGCCGGTTCCGCTCATCTCGTCGTCGACGAAGCCGCCTTCGTAGACGTCTCCGTTGGCGTAGGTCATTTTGCCGATTCCGTGGCGGTAGATGTTGCGGATATCGCCTTCATAGAGATCCCCGTTGTCATAGGTGATGGTACGGTTGGCGTAATCCAACTGTGCGGAACTGCCGTCCGGATAATGGATGGTACCTACGGTGGGCTGTCCGTTTTCGGACTTCCCGGCATATTTCGCGCCGCCGCTGGAGAAATAACGGTATCCTGCCATCAGAACAATGATGATGGTGATGATAACCAGAATGATCGCCAGCGCCACGGCGACATGCAGCGGTTTTCTCCTTCTCATGCGGGAGGATCTCCTTTCTTGTCCCGTTGCAACTCACTCCGTTCATTGCAACGATTTGCAGTTCCGTTCGCTCGCGCCGGCGCGCCAAAGTGCTACGCACTTTGACACTTGCGGAACTGTAAGGTATTTGCGGGTCGGCGCATGTCCGCCCCGCAAATGAATTTTATTGTAACTTACGTTTGTTCTGATTTTTATGGGTGCGTGGCAAGATATGCGTTCTATAGGTGCATCGGAAACAACGCTCGGTTATGAGCCGTTGCTGAAATTCTGCAGGAATTCGGAAATTTTCGGATAAAAGACCGTGAACAGCACACCCACCAGAACCAGCAGACCGAGGATTAAAAGCAGGGTGAAGATGGTGGTGCCTTCGTTGCGGTATTTGGCTTTTGCCATCTTTGCCTTTTCCGGCGCAAGGTAGTAAAGCTCCTCTCCGTCGGGTCCGTCGGTACGCAGGACGGTTTCGTAAAGCGCGCCTCCCTCCCGCAGCGCAAGGCGGAGCGGGGGAGTCAGGCGGCAATGGATCGCCGAAAGCGCCACCGCCGTTTCCGGGGAAGTGGCGTCGATCTCCGCCAGCTTGCGGACCAATTCGCCCACAAACTTGCGGCTGTACCAGAGGCATCCGGCGGCGACGCCGATCCCTCCCAACAGCATCCAGACGATCCAGATGATATCTTCCATATCAGCGAAGCTCCGTTTTGCCGCCCATATACGGACGGAGGACTTCCGGAATCCGCACGCTGCCGTCCAGCTGCAGGTTGTTCTCTAAAAACGCAATGAGCATACGCGGCGGCGCCACTACGGTGTTGTTGAGGGTATGGGGCAGATACTTGCCGTCCGAGCCGTTCACGCGGATCTTCAGCCGGCGCGCCTGCGCGTCGCCGAGGTTGGAGCAGCTGCCCACCTCGAAATACTTCTTCTGGCGGGGAGACCACGCCTCCACATCCACGGAACGGACCTTCAGATCCGCAAGATCCCCGGAGCAGCACTCCAGCGTGCGGACAGGAATGTCCAGCGAACGGAACAGATCCACGGTGTTCTGCCACAGCTTATCGAACCATACGGGGGATTCCTCCGGGCGGCAGACCACGATCATCTCCTGCTTTTCGAACTGGTGGATCCGGTAAACGCCACGCTCCTCGATGCCGTGGGCGCCCTTTTCCTTGCGAAAACAGGGGGAATAGCTGGTCAGGGTGATGGGCAGTTGCCCTTCGTCCACGATCTGGTCGATGAACCGACCGATCATGGAATGTTCGGAGGTGCCGATCAGGTAGAGATCCTCCCCTTCGATCTTGTACATCATCGCATCCATCTCCGCAAAGCTCATCACGCCGCTTGCCACGGCGGAGCGGATCATGAAGGGAGGCACGCAATAGGTGAAGCCGCGGTCGATCATGAAATCCCGCGCGTAGGACAGAATGGCGGAATGTAACCGCGCAATGTCCCCCATCAGGTAGTAGAACCCGTTTCCTGCGACCCGACCGGCGGAATCCAGATCAATGCCCTTGAAGCGTTCCATGATCTCCGTGTGGTAGGGGATGTCAAATGCGGGAACGACCGGTTCGCCGAACCGCTCCAGCTCCACGTTTTCGCTGTCGTCCTTCCCGATGGGAACGCAGGGGTCGATGAAGTTGGGGATGCGCATCATGGCGGCGAGCAGCTGCTCCTCCACCTGCTTTTCCTCGGCGGAAAGCTCGTCGATCCTGCCGCCCAGAGCGGCGATCTGCTTCTTGAGTTCCTCCGCTTCCTCCCGCTTGCCCTGTCCCATCAGCATGCCGATGGATTTGGAGCCCTTGTTGCGCTCCGAACGCAGGGCTTCCACCTCGCCCTTGATGGCGCGGTTGCGGGCGTCCAGAGAGAGCGCCTCGTCCACCAGCGGGAGCTTGTCGTCCTGAAATTTCTTGCGGATATTCTCCCGGACCGCGTCCGGCTGTTCCCTCAATACTTTGATGTCGATCATTGCCATCGTTCCTTTCTATATCATCCGTTTTCGTCGGAAGAAGATTCTTCGAAGAAGGTGTTCCCGCACAGGGATTTGATCAGCGTTTCCAGATCCTCCGCAGAGGAGAAGGACAGGAGCAATTTGCCGCTTCCGTTGGTTTCCAGCTTGATGGAGGCCTTCCGTCCCGCGCGTTCGCTGACCTGCCGTTCCAGCCGGCGGTAGTATTCCGCCTTTACCGGATTGCTCTCCGGCTTCTGCACGGGAGGTGCGTCCCGCAGCAGTGCGCGGACCGTCGCTTCCGTCTGTCGGACGGAAAAACCGCCTTCTTCTACCCGCTTCGCAAACGCAAGCAGATCCTTTTCCGCGTATTTTTCCGCCAAGGGCAGGAGCGCACGGGCGTGCCCGTAGGAGAGCGCGCCGCCCTCTACCAGATCGAGGATGGACTGCGGCAGCCGGAGCAGACGCAGCAGGTTTGCCACCTCCGCACGGGATTTTCCCACGCGGGAAGCCGCTTCCTCCTGGGTGAGGGAGAAGGTGTCAATCAGATCGCGGTAGCCCTGCGCCTCCTCTACCGGGTTGAGGTCCTCCCGCTGTAAATTTTCGATCAGGGAAAGCAGAGCGGCTTCCTCGTCGCTCAACTCCCGCAGCAGCGCGGGCAGTTCGTTCAGCCCTGCCATCCGCGCAGCCCGCCAGCGGCGTTCCCCGGCGATGATCTCGTAGTAGCCGTTTTCCTTCCTCCGGACCACGATGGGCTCCAACAGCCCGTGGGCGGAGATGGAGGACGCCAGCTCCGTGAGCGCCGTCTCGTCGAAGCGCTTGCGCGCCTGCTTGCGGTTGGGCTCAATCTCCGAAAGGCGCAGGGAGAGCAGAGAGCCGTCCCCTTCCGGCAGATCCGGCCGGTTATCCGTTATCAGGGCGCTGTATCCGCGTCCCAAACCTTTTTTCGCCATGGATTTTCTCCTCTCACATAGAGTCGCAGCGTTCCATTAACTCTCTCGCTACGGCGGCGTAAGCTGCGGCGCCCTTGCCGTGGCGGTCGTAATCCAGAATGGAAAGCCCGTAGCTGGGGGCTTCGCTGATACGCACCGAACGGGGAATGGGTGTGCGGAACAGCTTGCCGGGGAAGAACTTCTTAATCTCCTCTAACACGCTGACCGTCAGATTCAGCCGCCCGTCGTACATATTGACCAGCACGCCCACCAGCTCCAGCGGCGGGTTGTACCGCTTACGGATCAGCCGGATGGTGGTGGAAAGCTGGGAAAGCCCTTCCAGCGAGTAGTATTCGCAAAGCATGGGGATGATCACGCCGTCCGCCGCCGTGAGCGTGTTGACGGTGATGAGCCCCAGTGCCGGAGGGCAGTCGATGATGATGTAATCGTATTGCCCGCGGACGGTCTCCAGTGCGTCCTTTAGGCGGAACTCCCGGCGGGGTTCGTCCGCCAGCTCCAGCTCCGCCCCCACCAGATCGATCCCGGCGGGGATGATGGACAAGCCCTTCACCTCTGTGCGGAGGGTCGCCTCCTCCGCCGTCGCCTGCCCGATGAGAACGTCGTAGACGGTTTTTTTGGTATTCTTTTTGCGAACGCCGATGCCGCTGGTCAGGTTCCCCTGCGGGTCCGCGTCCACCATCAGCACTTGTTTCCCCGCACGGGCGAGGCAGGCGGCGATATTCAGCGCCGACGTGGTCTTGCCCACGCCGCCTTTTTGGTTGGCGAAGCACAGAATCCGGTTGTTTCCCATCGGCGAACCTCTCTTTTTCAAAACAAATCTTTCCTTCTGACAAGTATACCTTTTCTTCGAGGAATTGTCAAGAAGTCTTTCGCATAAAATACCGTAAATCCCCTATAAAATTTGTAAACCTTTCTGCATTTCTCTTGACAATTGCGATTCTTTCCGTTAAAATTCGGAGATGAAAGGACTGCTTTTGCATCATCGAATCTTTTGGAGGTGCTTGTTTTGAATTTTGATACGTTGCTCGAAACGCTGACCGGCTACTGTATCACATACGGCGGCAGGCTGCTGGTAGCGGTGATCGTTCTGGTGGTTGGTTTCTGGCTGTGCCGCATGGTGTCCAAACGGATCCGGCGCGGGAAAGTCGCTTCCCACATGGACCGTTCGGTGCTTTCCATTCTGCTCCGGCTGATTTCCCTTGCGTTCAAGACCATTTTGGTGGTCACGGCCATCGGCATCATGGGCGTGCCCATGTCCTCCATCATCACAGTCATCGCCACCGTCGGCGCCGCCATCGGTCTGGCGCTGCAAGGCTCTCTGTCCAACCTGGCGGGCGGGATCATGCTGCTCATCTTCAAGCCCTTCCGCGTGGATTCCTTCATCAGCACCCAGGATTACATCGGCACGGTGACGGAGATCGGGCTGTTCTATACCGTCCTGCGGACGCCGGACCACAAGCGTGTGACGCTTCCCAACGGCACACTGATGAACAGCGCCGTCACCAATTACAACTCCTATGACACCATCCGCGCGGATCTGACCTTCGGCGTCGCCTACGGCAGCGACATCGACCGCGTCCGCAGCGTCCTGCTCGACGTCGCGAACGGGCATCCGCTGGTGCTGGAGGAGCCCGCCGCCATCGTGCACATGACCAATCACGATGATAGTTCGCTGACCTTCGTTCTTCGCGTGTGGTGCAAGAGCGAAGATTACTGGACGGTACAGTGGGAGCTGCGGGAAACCGCCGAGCGAGCGTTCGGCAAAGCCGGCATCGAGATCCCCTTCCCGCAGGTAGACGTGCATATCAAGGAGACGGGGCTGACCGATCATGGAGCTGTGACCGATCATGGAGCTGGTATGTAAGCCCATCGCGGTCATCCGCACCCCCTTCCCGACGAAGTTCGGCATCCCTCGGCAGAGCGGACTGGTGGAGAGCGCCACGTCCCGCATCCTCTTCGAGGAGCCTTACCGCAAGCCGGAAGCGCTGCGGGGGCTGGAGGGGTACTCTCACCTGTGGCTGCTGTGGCTGTTCTCCGCGTCTGTACGGGAGGGATGGTCTCCGACGGTGCGTCCGCCCCGATTGGGCGGGAATACGCGGATGGGGGTCTTTGCGACCCGTTCTCCCTTCCGCCCGAATCCCATCGGGCTATCCTGCGTGCGCCTGCTGCGCATCGAGGGGTGCGAGCTGGTGGTAGCGGGCGCGGACCTGATGGACGGCACGCCCATTCTGGACATCAAGCCCTACCTGCCCTTTACCGACGCCCGCCCGGACGCAACCGGCGGTTTTGCGGATGCGGTGCGGGAAAATACGCTGACGGTGGAGTTCCCGCCGGAATTGGCGGAAAAGCTGCCCGCTGACCTCCGCGAATCGTTGACCGAACTGCTGGCGGAGGACCCGCGTCCCCACTATCAGGACGACCCGGAACGGGTCTACGGGTTCCCCTTTGCGGGGTACGAGGTGCGGTTTTGCGTGCGGGATGGCGTATTGACCGTCCTTTCGGTTGAAAACATATGAAAACAGGGCTTCACAGCCCTGTTTTGCTTTTATTCGTCGGTTTTGTCCGCAGGCGTATCTTCCGGCTCCTTTGGCTGGTTGAAGGAGGCGATGATGCGCCTTCTGCGTCTGTTGAGCACATAGTACACCGGCAGCATCGCCAGCCCGCCGAACAGGATGAGCAGCGAAATCACCTGAAAGACCTTCTCCACCGGGGTGAGCTGGGTTTTATCGTCCGCGGATCCGGCGGAATCCGCAGATCCCTCCGCTAACGCGTGAAGGGGGAGCAACACCGTGCAGAGAGAAATGCACAGCAGGAGCAAGATACAGAGGCGAAACTTCTTCATGGCGAAAAGCCCTTTCTTTTTGTCGTCCTTTGTTCCAGTATAAAACATTTTTTTGAATTTGTCAAACCGTTCTTGACGAACCGAAAAAAAAACGCTATACTGATACGGGAAAAGTCGAAAAAGAGGAATTTTGTCATGGGAAATGTATGCTTTCCGCTGATCGAGGCACTGGTCGATTATGCGGAGAAAACCGGTCTTGCAGATAAGCGGGATCGGATCTACTACACCAACCGGCTGTTGGAATTGTTGAAAATGGATTCCTACGAACCGGTTTCGCCGGAGGAAATCCCGCAGGATCTCTCCCTCCAGACCTTGCTGGACCGTTTGTGCGACTATGCGGCGGACGCGGGGATCATCGGGGAGGGGATCACCGAGCGGGACCTGTTCGATACCCGCGTCATGGCGCTGTTCACGCCGCTCCCCTCCGCCGTGCAGGATCGCTTTGCGGCGGACTACCGAAAAAGCCCGGAGGCGGCTACCGACGGGTTTTATCGCCTTTCCCGGGACTGCAACTACATCCGTACCGAACGGGTGGCGAAGGATCTGCGCTGGGAATACGCCGGCAAGTACGGCGTACTGGACATCACCATCAACCTTTCCAAGCCGGAAAAGGATCCGAAAGCCATCGCCGCGGCGCTGCAATCCAAGGCGTCCTCCTACCCGCGCTGTCAGCTCTGCGCGGAAAACGTGGGGTACGCCGGCCGGCTGGACCATCCCGCGCGGCAGAATTTGCGGGTGATCCCGCTGACGCTCGCCGGGGAGCAGTGGTGGTTCCAGTATTCCCCCTATGTGTACTATCCTGAGCACTGCATCGTTCTCAACGACGAGCATACCCCCATGCAGATCACGCCCCGGACGTTTGAGCGGCTGCTGGATTTCGTTACGCTGTTTCCCCATTATTTCATCGGCTCCAACGCGGATCTGCCCATTGTGGGCGGGTCCATTCTGACCCACGACCACTTCCAGGGCGGGCATTACACCTTCGCCATGGAGCGTGCAACGGTCGCGGAGCGCTATTCGCTGCGTTCCTTCCCGGAGGTGCGCGTGGAGCGGCTGCACTGGCCGCTGACCGTCCTCCGGCTGACCGGGGAGAGGGAACAGGTTTCTGCTCTGGCGAATCTGGTGCTGGAGACATGGCGGAACTACACGGACGAAGCCGCCTGCGTGTTTGCGGAGACGGAGACGGGCAGGCACAATACCGTCACCCCTATCGCCAGACGACAGGGGGAGCTGTACCAGCTGGATCTGGTGCTGCGCAACAATCTTACCACGCCGGAGCATCCTGCAGGGCTGTACCATCCCCACGCGGAAAAGCACCACATCAAGAAGGAAAACATCGGGCTGATCGAGGTCATGGGTCTGGCGGTACTGCCCGCCCGGCTGAAAGCCGAGCTTGCCGAGCTTGCGGATCGCTTCCGCGCCGGGCTTCCCATGGATACGCCGGGCACCGCGTCCCATGCGGAATGGTTCGAGGGCGTCTGCGCTTCCCGTCCGGTGACGACGGAAACGGTGGAGGCCGTCCTTGCCGAGGAGGTAGGACGGGTGTTTGAAGCCGTTCTGGAGGATGCGGGGGTCTACCGCCCGGACGCGAAGGGAGCAGCCGACTTCCGCCGCTTCGTGGAGGCGCTGGAAAGCCGTTCCTGACCGTCACTCCGCGCCAGCAGATCTCCCAGCGCGAGGATCGGCAGGGTCAGGAAGAACCAGACGGCGGAAAAGGGCAGGCACACCTGTCCGAATAGATTGAGGGGCACGCCGGAATAATCCCAGATCTGCAGATGCAGGTACAGGTTGACGAAACTGCCCGCGAAAAACTCCACGGCGGTGATGATTGCGCTGCCGATGGCGCAGCGGACGTACCAGCCGGTGTTGCGCGCCCTTCCCGCGCAGCAGATCCCATAGATCATCGCGGCGGAAAGTCCGCCGGCAAAGAACATGGAAATGTGGGAATACCCCCGGTACAGCAGCTCCAACAGGAAGTAGATACATCCGCCGGTGCCGAACATCCAAAGCCATTTTCCAAACATAAAACCACCTCGACGATTCGGTCGAGGTGGTTTTCGTCACTCTCGCCGTTTGATCACGCTTTAGTGTTTACCGGCGCGGGTGACTTTATTCTTTTTTTGTGCTGTCTTCCGGGATATATAACCGTACGGGGACTCCACGCTCGCGGGCGTATTCCACCGTGAACGCCGTGCCGGGGGAGCTTCCGTCCCAGAGCGCCACCACCAGATCGGCACATTCCACGATCTGCCGGTTGCGGAACAGGGGAGCCCTCCTGCCGTACAGCGCATAATTGGGGCGGATCACGCGGATGGGCAACCCGTGCCGTTTGGCGTATTCCTCCGCCAGCGTATCCACCCCGGGGGCGCCCCCGGAGATGAGCATGGCGGTCTCCGCCGGCAGATAGCGGGCAAGATCCGCCTGCGTGATCCCGCGGGAACCGATCACGGCGACGTGCAGCGACTGTTGTTCGGGCATGGCCTCGCCCCCTTTCTGTGTCATTCATTATAGAGGTCCCTGTCTGTTTTGTCAACAAAAATTTGTCGAAGGGCAAAAAATTGATGAAAAAGAGGATTGATTTTCCCCGCCGGGTTTGCTATACTGAAAGACAGTGAAAGGAAGTTGATGCTGCATGAAATACATCATTCTGGTCGGGGACGGCATGGCGGATCTCCCTCTGCGGGAGCTTGAGGGCAGAACGCCGCTTTCCGCTGCCCGCAAGCCCGGGATGGATTATATCGCCTCCAAGGGGATCAACGGGCGCGTCCATACGGTCCCGGAGGGGATGGTGCCGGAAAGTGATACCGCCAACCTGGCGATCATGGGTTACGACCCCCGCCAGTATTCCAAAGGGCGCTCCCCGCTGGAAGCGGCAAGCATCGGCATCCGTATGCAGCCGGACGAGACGGCCATCCGTGCCAACATCGTCACCCTTACCGAGGAGCAGGAAAGCTACGAGGATCGGCTGATGGTGGACCATTCCTCCGGCGAGATCACCACCGAGGAAGCGGACTTACTTATCCGCGATGTGCAAAGCAAATTTGGGGATGACGTCCGGACGTTCTACACTGGCGTCAGCTACCGGCACTGCCTGATCTGGAAGGATTGCCCGCCTTTCACCGATTTTTCCCGTCCCCACGATATCATCGGCAAACGCATCGGCGACTATCGCCCCCAGAGCGCGTCCTCCCGCCCCATGTGGGAGCTGCAGCGCGCGTCTTATGACTTTTTGAACGGACATCCCATCAATCTCGCCCGGGCGAACGCCGGGAAGAACAAGGCAAACTCTCTTTGGCTCTGGAGCCCGGGGAAGAAACCGTCGCTGCCGGAGTTTTCGGCTCTGACGGGTCTGAAGGGCAGCGTGGTGTGCGCGGTGGACCTGATCAAGGGGATCGGTCTCTGCGCGGGGCTGAACGTCCCTTCTGTGCCCGGCGCCACCGGCACGCTGGATACCAATTACCGCGGTAAGATGGAAGCCGCTCTCCGGGAACTGGAGGCCGGAGCGGATTTCGTCTACCTCCATGTGGAAGCGCCGGATGAATGTGGGCATCAGGGCAGCTATACCGATAAGATCGAGTCGATCCGGCGCATCGACAGCGAGATCCTTTGTCCGCTGCTCAGGCAGCTTCACCGGAGCGGAGAGCCCTTCCGTTTGCTGCTGCTGCCGGATCATCCTACGCCCGTTTATGCCCGCACCCATACCCGCGACGCGGTGCCCTTCGTGCTGTACGATTCGGCGGCGGAGCGGGACAGCGGGATCACCTGCTACTGCGAACAGAGCGGCTTTGACGGCGGCGTGTTCCTGCACAAGGGGGAGGATTTGCTCCGCCTGCTGCTGGGGAGGCCGGTATGAAGGGGTACCTGACCGCGCGGGGAAAGATCGTCCTTTCCGATTACCGCGAATACATGAATTTCAACCTGTTCCGGGGGAAGTTCTCCCGTCTGATCCGCGGCTTTGTGATATTCGCCGTGGTGCTTGCCTGCCTGCTGGTTCTGCTTGCGGGACTCCAGATGCAAAGCACCCTGCTGGTGCTTGCCGCCGGCATCGCGCTGCTGTGCTTCTGTATGTTCTTCTATCTGCTGCGCCGGACGGTCAAGCAGACCTGTCTCAAAAGAAAACCGTTCCTTTACGCGACGCACGAGGTGCATTGCGGCGGGAACGGGCTGATCTATTCGATTTTGTACGATCCGGAGCACAACCCCCAGAAATTGCCGGACAGCCAGCAGGATCACCTGTACGAATCCTTCTTCCGGGTCTATGAGACCGGCGGCTTCTTCTACTTTTACCCGGATAAGAAATCCGCCATCATCCTCCCGAAGCGCAACATGACGCTGCAGGACGGACAGCGCTTGCGCACCTTGCTGCAAAAGGAACTGGGGGATCGGTTCGTTCGCTGCATATAGGGGTTCAAGTTCGGAGCAACCGGTCGATCTCCGCAAGCAGCGCATCCTCGTCGGAGGAGTTCATTCCCCGGGCAAGCAGCCCGGTACGGCGCTTTTCCGCTTGCGAACGGGTCTTTTCCGCGTAGGAACGGAACGCGTCCGTTTGCGGGCGCTTCTGCCCGAGGAATAGATCCGCGTAGCAGTAAGCGGTCTTTTCCCCCGTAAAATCCGCGGCGAGGATGGCGTAAGGCTTCCCTCGCTCGCAGGTGAAGCGTTCCTCGCGGATGGCGTATCCGTTTTCCCAAAGGAAGCGCCGCAGGTCGTCCTGCGCGGTCATGGGCTGCAGCAGGAAGCGGCAATCCGGGTGCGGTCCGTAGCGGCGGAGGATCTCTGCGATCAGCTCGCCGCCCATCCCGCAGATGCAGGCGCAGTCGAAGGCATAGTCCCCCAGTGCGTCGAACCCGTCAGACAGGCGAAAGTCGATGTTTCCGACGCCGGCGGAAGCGGCGTTCGCCCTACCGTGCTCCAGCGGACCCTCCCGCAGGTCGGAGGCGACGGCGAAGGCGGCGTCCCCGTTCTTCACCGCCCGTACGGCGATAAACGCGTGGTCCGAACCGATGTCCGCAAGGCAGCGGAAGGGGCTGTATGTATGGATCATTTCCGCCACCAGTTCTAAACGGTTTCCGAGGGATCTCATGTGGGTTTCCTCCGTGTAAACAGATATAGGAAGCCGACGTATGCGGGGGTCGAAGCCCCCTGCACACATACCGGCGAGTAGAGAAGGGGTTAGCCTTCCAGTTTGTCCTCCAGACATTTGAACGCCCTTTTTGCCTTTTTCTTCAGGCTGCAGGCGCATGAACACTTGTTGACCGCCATGTTGGCCACCAGAACGCCAACGGCGACGCCCATCGCGACGCCGACCATATTGCAGACCAGGCGGTGCTTCGCGATCATTTTTTTCATGCAAAACATCGGTGTGACCATTCCTTTCTTGAAAGTGCATTGTCAAGAATAGTTTTGGCCCCTGTGAATGGAAATATACTACCATAAAAATCTCTTGCACGCAACCTTTTTCTGGAAAAAACAGTGCAAAAAG
This sequence comes from Oscillospiraceae bacterium, assembly GCA_022508745.1. Lineage (GTDB taxonomy): Bacteria > Bacillota > Clostridia > Oscillospirales > CAG-382 > Coliplasma. Next base: position 22,790 of record JAFLUP010000021.1, read on the forward strand.
GGGAAGTTTCTCCGAAAAAACAAGGAAAACTTTCAAAAAAAGTGTTGACAAATCGTTTCGAGACGGCTATAATGGAATGTACTTGCGCGGTAACGTGCGTGCAGGAAAGTGAAACGAAACAGGGAAGGGATGTTTGCCGATGGTGCTGGATCTGCGGGAGCTGATCGCAGGCGCGGTGAAGGAAGTTCCCTTTGCTTACGAACAAGCGCTGGAAGGCGCCGGGGCAAAAACGCTTTCCGACGATCTGCAATCAGGCGTTTTACAGGCGTCCGGCAAGGCGGAAAATCACGCCGGCTATTCCCAGTTGAAGGGCGAAATCCTGTTGGAAGGTATCTTCCGGTGCGGCCGCTGCTGCAAAACGTTTCCCAGAACCCTCCGGTTCCCCATGGCGTATCCTTTGGCGGAAACCCTTGCGGGGGAGGATATGGAGGAATACCTCCTGCTGGAAGACGGGCAGTTGGATCTTTCCGACGTGGTAAACAGCCAGCTCCTGCTGGAACTGCCGTATCGGTTCCTGTGCAAGGAGGATTGCAAAGGGCTTTGCCCCAAGTGCGGGTGTGACCGGAACGTGGATTCCTGCCAATGCGATCTGCGGGAAAAGGATCCCCGTTGGGCGGTTCTGAACGGCTTTTTTGACGAAGAAGAAACAACTTGATCATACAGAAGGAGGTTCATTGAGATGGCAGTCCCGAAGAGAAAAGTCTCGAAAGCGAGACGCGATAAGCGGCGTTCCAATGTCTGGAAGCTGGAGCTTCCCGGCATGCTGAAGTGCCCGAAGTGCGGTGCGTACAACCTTTCCCACCGCGTCTGCAAGTCCTGCGGCTACTATCGTCGTAGAGAGGTCTTGAAGATCGAGGAAGAAAAGGCGTAAAGAAAAGCGTGTTGCTCAGCTTCTCAACGGCACAGAGCGGCACGCCTTTTTCATGGAGATAAAACGGCAAAAGGAGGTCAACACGATGGTGGAAATATTGGAAGTCCTTCCCGGAAGTCCCGCGGCAAAGGCAGGAGTTCTTCCCGGGGATGTGCTGCTTTCCGTCAACGGGGAAGCCATCCGGGATGTGTTGGATTACCGCTTTTTTGCCGTCGACCCCCACAGCACACTGGTGGTCTCCCGGGCAGGGGAGGAGCTGACCTTCCCGCTGCGCAACCGCGCTTATGAGGAGCTGGGGCTGGAATTCCGCAGTTATCTGATGGACGAAAAGAAGCATTGCGCAAACCATTGCATTTTCTGTTTCATCGACCAGAACCCTCCCGGTATGCGGGAAACCATTTACTTCAAGGATGACGACGAACGGCTCTCCTTTTTGCAGGGGAATTATGTCACCCTGACGAATTTGCAGGATCGGGACGTAGAACGCATCGTCAGGATGCGGATCTCCCCGGTGAATGTCTCCGTACATACCATGAACCCGTCCCTGCGGGTGCAGATGATGCGCAACCGTTTCGCGGGGGAAAAGCTCCGCTATCTGAAACAACTGGATGAGGGCGGAATCCGCATCAACGCCCAACTTGTTCTCTGCCGGGGCGTCAACGACGGGGAAGAACTGGATTACTCCATTGGGGAGTTATGTAAACTTGAAAATCTGGAAAGCCTCGCCGCCGTGCCCTGCGGGATGACCGCGCACCGGGAGGGGCTGACGGAGATCAAACCGTATGACCGCGCTTCCGCTTCCGACGTGATCGACCGCGTGGAGCGCATGGCGGCTCGCTGCTTGCAGCAGCGCGGGTCGCGCACGGTGTACGCTTCGGACGAGTTTTATCTGCTTGCCGAGCGCCCCATCCCCCCCGCGGAGGCCTACGAGGACTATCCGCAGCTGGACAACGGCGTGGGGATGCTGCGGCTGCACACGGAGGAGTTCCGGGACGCGCTGGAGTCTTATGAAGGAAAATGTGCGCGCAGACACGTCAGTATCGCCACCGGCGTGGCGGCGGAGCTGCACATGAAGGAGCTTGCGGGGCTTGCCTGCGGGCGCTTCCCCTCCCTGCGGGTGGACGTACACGCCATCCGCAACAAGTTCTTCGGGGAGAGCATCACCGTCAGCGGTCTTGTGACCGGCGGGGATCTGATCGAACAGCTTTCCGGTGTGGAGCTGGGGGACGTGCTGCTTCTGCCGGAGAATATGCTGCGGCACGAGGGAGATTTATTTCTGGACGGCGTAAGCCTGTCCGACGTGGAAGAAAAGTTGAAGATCCGGGTGGAAGTGACCGGGCGCGACGGGGAGGACCTGCTCGCGAAACTGCTTGGGGAAGGAGAGGAATAGACGCATGGCCAATGGAATCGTTGCGGTGGTCGGGCGGCCGAATGTGGGCAAAAGTACGCTGTTCAACCGTCTGACGGGCGCGCGGGTCGCCATTGTGGAGGATACCCCCGGCGTCACGCGGGACCGCATTTACCGGGACGTGGAATGGAACGGAAGAACCTTCCGGCTCATCGACACGGGTGGCATCGAGCCCCGGACGGACAGCTCGCTGCTGGTACAGATGCGGGATCAGGCGGAGGTCGCGATCCGTCATGCGGACGTGTTGGTGTTTTTGTGCGACCTGAAAAGCGGGTTGACGGACGCCGACAGGGATATCGCCACCATGCTGCGCAAGGCAAGAAAGCCGGTGCTGGTGGCGGTGAATAAGGTGGACAGCGTGGGGGAAACTCCCGCGGAGTTTTATGAATTCTACGCGCTGGGCTTTGAGGAGGTCTTCCCGCTTTCCTCCATGAACGGCACCGGAACGGGCGACCTGCTGGATCGGGTGGTGGAACTGCTTCCGCCGGAGGAAGAAGCCTCCGACGACGAGGGACGGATCCGTATCGCCGTGATCGGCAAACCCAACGCGGGGAAAAGCTCGCTGGTCAATCGCTTCTGCGGGGAGGAACGGGTCATCGTTTCCGACATGGCGGGAACCACCCGCGACGCGGTGGACACCTATGTGGACAACGCCTACGGCAGGTACATTCTGGTGGATACCGCCGGCATCCGCCGCAGCGCCCGGATCGAGGATCGGCTGGAAAAATACAGCGTCCTGCGGGCGAATATGGCGGTGGAAAACAGCGACGTGTGCCTGATCATGGTGGACGCGCAAGAGGGCGTCACGGCGCAGGATGAGCGCATCGCGGGTCTGGCGCATAACGCCGGAAAAGCCAGCGTAATCGTCATCAACAAATGGGACCTGATCGAAAAGGACAACAAGACCCATGACGATTTCATGAAGCAGGTTCGCACCGCCCTCGCCTATATGACCTACGCCCCCGTGGTGTTCGTTTCCGCAAAGACCGGGCAGCGCCTGGATAAAATCTTTACCTTGGTCAACGACGTTTACCGGGAATCCTGCAAGCGCGTCACCACCGGCGTGCTGAACGATTTCCTTTCGGATATCACCGAGCGGGTCCAGCCGCCCACGGATAAGGGCAGACGGCTGAAGCTCTATTACATGACCCAAACGGCCACCAATCCGCCTACTTTTGCCTGCTTCTGCAACAGTGCGGAGCTGTTCCACTATTCGTATCAGCGGTATATCGAAAACTGCCTGCGCAACACCTTCGGCTTTGCGGGCACACCCATCCGCTTGATCATCAAACAGAAGGGAGACGAGTGATATGCTGCAATTCTTCGAATGGTTCTGGGAGGCGATCGGCATCCCGGCGCGTCTGGGCATGGCGGACGGTCAGTCCTTTCAAGGGTTCTTTATCTGGATGTACAATCAGTTCAGCGGGCAGGGGAAGGATCTTCCTGCCGCTCTGACCTTCTGCGGTGCGGCGCTGCTATGCAGCATCCTGCCGTATCTGCTGGGGAGCCTGAACACCGCGATCATCGTTTCCCGGTTGAAATACCACGACGACATTCGGAATCACGGCTCCGGCAACGCGGGTCTGACCAACATGGCGCGGGTCTTTGGAAAGAAAGGCGCGCTGTTGACGCTGCTGGGCGATATGGCAAAGCAGTTTGTCTCCGTCGTGATCGGGATTGTGGTCTGTGGGGAGTGGGGCGCGTACCTTGCGGGCGTGTTCTGTATGTTCGGGCATATTTTCCCTTTGTATTACCACTTCCGCGGGGGAAAGGGCGTGCTGACCGCCGCCACCATGATCCTGATGATCGACTGGCAGGTCTTCCTGATCGCCTTCGCGCTGTTCGTTCTGACGGTGCTGCTCACCCGGTACGTCTCCCTCGGTTCCATCATCGCGGGCTTTGCACTGCCCGGTATCGTCTATACCAGCGCCAAAGTGCGGGGATTTGCGCCCGGTCTCCCGGCGATGATCTTCTCCATTTTCATCGGGTTGATGCTGATCTTTATGCACCGGTCCAATATCCGCCGCCTGTTTGAAGGCACGGAAAACAAGTTCAAGTTTAAGAAGTAAATGCCGGAACAAGGAAAACCCTCGATACGCCGTATCGAGGGTTTTTTCATGGGGAAACGCACTATGTATCGTCTTTTTGGGAAGGAAGATTTTCTATGATAAAGCTGAGGTCGTCCTTGCAGAGCTTTTGTATCGCAAGGGATTTTGCTGTATTGGATACCATTCGATCTGAATTTTCCACCAGATGACCAAATCCGTAAAGGATAAAGGATCCGATCCAAGAAAGCAGGGGACCGATGAGCATGAAAATGATTCCGACAATGATGGCTTCGTTAACCAGGAGCACGATTCCAAGTAATATCGAGGCGGCGCTCCCTATCCCGCAGAGAACCATTGCCAACATTTTGATTTTTCCGCCGATGTTGCTGAACATGATTTATACAACTCCTTTTTTCCAATGTGGCGAATCTTTGGCGAATCTTTATAGAAAGATTGTATCAAAATGCCACCATATTGTCAAGCCGTTTTTCGATAAATATGGGGCAAAAAAGGGAGAAGCGATATGGAAATGGTCAGTTTGTGAAAGACCCGAAAGAAAAAAGGACACAGTCGGTAGAAGGCGGCGATGAAGGGATTCACGCCGATCGGGAGCTGATTGCATAGAAAAACGCCGGATACGGTTCCAAACCAACCGTATCCGGCATTTTTGTTGCTTTTATCCTTCTGCGACCGCTACCGCCGGCTTCTTGCCGGAACGGGTTTCGTAGTCCTCGATGGCGGCGCGGATGGCCTCCTCCGCCAGCACCGAGCAGTGCATCTTGTGCGCCGGCAGTCCGTCCAGCGCTTCCGCGATGGCCTTGTTGGTCAGCGCCAGCGCTTCGCTGATGGGTTTGCCTTTGATCATCTCCGTCGCCATGGAGCTGGAGGCGATGGCGGAGCCGCACCCGAAGGTTTCGAACTTGACGTCCACGATGACGTCGTTTTCGATCTTCAGGTAGATCTTCATAATATCGCCGCAGCGGGCGTTGCCCACTTCTCCTACGCCGTCGGCGTCTTCCATGGTGCCCACGTTGCGGGGGTTGGTGAAATGGTCCATGACCTTTTCGCTATACAGTGCCATATGCTTTCTTCATCCTTTCCGATTGCTCTTTACAGCAGAAATGCTTCTTCGCCCGCTTCTAATTTTTGCCACACCGGGGACATCCCGCGCAGCCTTTCCACCGCCCACGGGACCCATTGCAGCACGGCGTTTACGTCTTCCTCGGTGTTTTCCGCGTCCAGCGTCAGCCGCAGGGAGCCGTGCGCCACCTCGTGGGGCCGCCCGATGGCGAGCAGCACATGGCTGGGCTCTAAAGAGCCGGAGGTGCAGGCGGAGCCGGAGGAGGCGTAAATGCCCTTCATGTCTAACAGCAGGAGTAACGATTCCCCTTCGATGCCTTCAAAGCAGAAGCTGACGTTGCCCGGAAGCCGCGCGTCGCGGTCCCCGTTGAGGGCGCAGTGGGGGATCTTCCCCAGCCCTTCGATCAGCTTATCCCGCAGAGAACCGACATATGCGGCGTTTTCTTCCATGTGATCCACGGCGTCTCGCAGAGCCGCCGCCATGCCGACGATGCCGGCGACGTTTTCCGTCCCCGCGCGCTTGCCACGCTCCTGTGCGCCGCCTTCCACCAGCGTCGCCAGCGGGATCCCTTTGCGGCAGTACAGCAAGCCCACGCCCTTCGGCCCGTGGAACTTGTGAGCGGAGATGGTGAGCAGATCCACGTTTTGTGCCTTGACGTCGATGGGCAGATGCCCTGCCGCCTGTACCGCGTCCGTGTGGAACAGCACACCCTTCTCCCGGCAGACCGCACCGATCTCCGCGATGGGTTGTACGGTGCCGATCTCGTTGTTGGCGTACATAACGCTGACCAGACAGGTGTCCGGTCGGATGGCGGCACGGACTTCTTCTGCGCTGACGAGCCCGCTTTCGTGCACGTCCAGCAGGGTGATCTCAAAACCTTCGCGCCCGAGCTGCTCCAGCGTGTGCAGCACCGCGTGATGCTCAAATGCCGTGGAGATGATGTGCGTTTTTCCTTGCTTTTTGCCCCAGATCGCGGCGGTCCGCAGGGCTTGGTTGTCCCCTTCGCTGCCGCCGGAGTTGAAGGTGATCTCCCGCGGGGTGGCGCCGATCATGGTCGCCAGCGCTTCCCGGGCGGTTTCGAGTGCTTCTTTCGCCTTCTGACCGGGTGTATGCAGGCTGGAGGGGTTGCCGTATACTTCCGTGAGGAAGGGCAGCATCGCATCCAGTGCCGTCTTGCTCAACGCCGTGGTGGCGGCATGATCCAGATAAATTGGTCTTTCTCCCATGTTTATGACCTTTCTTTTATGGTTCCATTCAGTTCGGTAGCAGTATAGCATAGAAAACCCACCTTGTCAATAGGATTAAACAAGGTGGGAAAATTTATTTATGATATTTGTGCTATTTTATGAAAAACTCATTCCGTTCGTACGGCAAATAATTTGTATTCGCATTCCTCAAAAATGGACTCTTCGCCGGTTGAGGAAACATATTTCGTACATATACAGTTGCCGAACTCATCGTATTCATAGCGACGAATTGTCTCGCTGCCGGGCTCTATGGACACCGCTTTTTCTGTCAGCCTGCCTGTGCTGTCATACGTATAGCTTTCATATTCAAAAACTTCGCCTTCGTAAAAGCTCTCGTATTTTAAGAGGTTTCCGTTTTCATCGTAGGTGTATTCTTTTTGTTTTACATCGTCTGTGTATTGTGCAAGGGGATCATCGCCGGCAGTATAATACCAAACCAATACATGCCCTTCCGAATCTTTGCTGCTTTTTGTATAGCTGCCGTCCTCGGCGTATTCATAATCGTATTGGTTTGTAACGGAACCGCCTGTCTCAACCGTTTTAATTAGTTTTCCGGAATCATCGTAGGTGTATTCCGTCGTTGTTGTTCCTCCGGACCAATGTGTATATTTTATGACCCTGTCTTTTTCATCATATTCCCATTTTTCAGCGGTCAGCGCTTTATCATCGCCGTCTTTTTCATCGATTCGGACGAGACGTCGTTGATCGTCATATGTATAGTAACTGCGTGAACCGCTGGCATATTCGATTACAGAAAGATTCCCCCACTCATCATATTCATACGTCATCCAATCTCCTAAAATTGGATAGCTGACTTTATAAAGCATCCGTTTTTCGATAGTGGGATAGGGCAAAGAGGTTTCCTCGGATGCTGCCGATGCTATCGATGCACTGCTGGTTTCTTCTGCGCTGCCCTCGGGTGCTGTGTTGGATTTGCAAGCGGTAAGTGAAAATGCCGCAAAGCATAGCGTAAGAGTGAAAGCGATGAGTTTAGTGATTTTTTTCAATTTCAAATACCCTCCCATTGTCGTTATGATTTAGATTTGAAGCCATACCAAGGTATATCTTATCTTCTGTGACAGCAAGGCAAGCAGCCGGAATTTCATGTTTCAGCTCTGCAGCTACCGTAAAAGCATCTTGACCGTATTTGTAAATTACGGAAGTACTGTTTTCTCCGGGGATCGTTTTTATGCTTAATACATACAATTCATCGTTGTATACATATAAGTCGTTTACGGTGCCTCCGTTAGGAAGCTCGATCTCCCGCAAACTGTCCGCAGAGGAGCAAGCGTAAAGCTTTGTTGAGGAGAAATAAAGCGTTGTGCCGATATTCACAGCTGCGCTTAGGTCTTTTGATACTCCGTTTAAACTGCCAAGCGTGACTTTGTCGCTCCAGTCCGCGGCGAATACAAACTGACTGCCGTCGTATTGATAAAGCATACCGCTGCAAAAAGCATAAAGCTCATGATCGATAGTTAATAGATGGTAATATCTGCCGAATGGTCCGCTTTTCACTGGCTGCGCACCTTGGTCAAGCAAGGGCATAACACCGAAACTATTGCCGTTGTCCTCCGAAACAGCAACGTAATAATGTTCGTGGTCCGCCTCGTACTCGACAGCGGCAAAGAGCTTGCCGTCATAGGCAGCGATATCCCAGCAATGGGAAGAATTGGGAATGGTGCGCTTGACTTTCCATTCGTCGTTTTCCAGATAGTAATAGTTGCACAGATCCCAGCCGTCTTGTCTTGCATCTGTCCCCGGAACGGTCAACACACCGTTCAGCACGACAAATTCATTTACTTCTTCATCGGGTACGGATCCAAGCTGCTCCCATTCCTCCTGCGCGATGCAATACCGCCACATATCGACAGGACCGGAGTTCACATTCCAATTTCCGCCCCCGACATATAGCATTCCATCTAATACATACATATCAAGCACTCGAATGCTTGTGCCAGCGGTGCTGTAGCGGGATCCTTGCGGTGCGCCAAGATCTTTATAGGTGGAAGTAACGTCTTCGGAGAGCGTATTTTCGGAGGCGGTTATCGATCTGTCGGAACTTTCCGGCGAAGCCGAGGAGAGGTCGTCATTTGACCGGCTGCAGCCGGAGGAAAAAATGGTCAAAAGTACAAGTAAAAAAATAAGAAATCGCTCCTTCAAATGCACCGCTCCTTTCTGTTCACAAATACAAAAAATGAAGCATGGATGTGCGATATCTTGCGATTCTGTCCATGCTTATGCTACATTGGGTATTATATCGCGTTTGATTGTATTTGTCAAGCTTTTTTAAAGGATCGTTAGGCTTTCCTATTCGATTTTGGACTTTTGCATAGTTTTCAATCGAGGAAAAAGATGTGCACGCTTAAGTTTTTATGAAATATGCACAATGAAAAGGCGGTATGCGCCGCCTTTTCATTTTCACCGGAATTGTCGTTACAGCTCTACCGGTCGCCCTTTTCCATAAAACAGCTTGTCCTGCTCCGTGATCTCCCGCAGGACGCGGCAGGGGTTGCCCACGGCGACCACGTTCGCAGGGACGTCCTTCGTCACCACGCTGCCCGCGCCGATGACGGTGTTGTCCCCGATGGTCACGCCGGGCAGAAGGATGGCGCCCGCGCCGATCCAGACGTTGTTCCCGATGTGGATCGGCAGGTTGTACTGGTACGCTTGTTCCCGCAGAGAGGGATCCACCGGATGCCCGGCGGTGGCGACGGTCACGTTGGGACCGAACATACAGTAGTCCCCCACGGTGATCTCGCAGTCGTCCACCAGCGTCAGGTTGAAATTCGCGTAGACGTTCTTGCCGAAGGTGACGAACTTGCCCGCCCAGTTGGCGTGGAAGGGCGGCTCGATGTAGCAGCCTTCCCCGATGGAGCGGAACATCTTGCGGAGCATTTCCGTGCGTTTTTCCGCCTCGTGCGGGCGGGTGGCGTTGTATTCGTATAGCAGCTCCAGCCGCTGGAGCTGTTCCATTTGCAGGGTTTCGTCCAGCGGCAGATACAGCCGTCCGTCCGCCATGCGTGCGTGAATGTCGGATTTTTCCATATTGGTATCTCCTTTTTCTTTTGCACGGTCAGTATACCACACCCAAAACAAAAATGCAACCACAGAAAAGTTTTTGAGGAATTTTCAAGGGGACTTTTTTTTCAAAAAGTCCCCTTGCATGGGGTGTGGGGCAACATCCCACGATCTCCCCGGTTATACGATTTTCAACACCCCGTCGATGCAATCTACCCGCAGTTCCGTGTGAGGCGCGACTTCTCCCTCGACGATGCGTTTGGCGAGCAGCGTTTCCACCTCCTGCTGCACGAACCGCTTCAGCGGACGCGCGCCGTACTGCGGGTCGTACCCTCCCGCGAGGACGTAGTCCTTCGCTTCCTGCGTCAGCGTGACGGACAGGTATTGATCGGCAAGCCGACGGTTGAGGTCTGCGACGATCAACTCCAGGATCCCTTCCACGTTCTCTTTGGTCAGCGGGCGGTAGAACACCGTCTCGTCCAGACGGTTGAGGAATTCCGGGCGGAAGGACTGCCGCAGCAGGGACGTGACCGCCTCCCGCGCTTCCGGGGAAATCTCTCCGTCCCGGATGCCCTCCAACAAGTATTGGGAGCCCAGATTGGAGGTCAGGATGATGACGGTGTTCTTGAAATCCACCGTGCGTCCGTGGGAATCCGTGATGCGCCCGTCGTCCAGCACTTGCAGGAGGATGTTGAACACGTCCGGGTGCGCTTTCTCGATCTCGTCGAACAGGACGACGGAATAGGGCTTGCGGCGCACCGCTTCGGTCAGCTGCCCGCCTTCTTCATAGCCCACGTATCCGGGAGGGGCGCCGATCAGGCGGGAGACCGCGTATTTCTCCATATATTCCGACATATCGATGCGGATCAGGTTGCGTTCGTCGTCGAACAGCGCTTCCGTGAGCGCTTTCGCAAGCTCGGTTTTGCCCACGCCCGTGGGACCGAGGAACAGGAAGGAACCGATGGGACGGTTGGGGTTCTTGATGCCCGCGCGGGAGCGCAGGATGGAGCCAACCACCTTTTCCACCGCTTCGTCCTGCCCGACGACGCGCTTGTGCAGCGTGTCCCCCAGATGCAGCAGCTTTTCCCGGTCGCCCTCCATCAGACGGGAGACGGGGATGCCTGTCCAGCGTTCCACGATGCCGGCGATTTCCGCGTCCGTCACCTTGTCCCGCAGGAAGGGTTTGTGCTCACTGCTTTCGGCTTCGGCTGCGGCAAGCTGTTCCTTCAGTTTGGGCAGTTCGCCGTATTTCAGCTCCGCCGCCCGTTCCAGCCGGTACTCCCGCTCGGCGGCGGCGATGTCCGCCGTGATCTGCTCGATGCGGGTTTTCAGCTCGTGTACCTTATCAAGGCTCGCCTTCTCGTTTTCCCAGCGGACCTTCATCGCCTCGTACTGCTCACGGACGCCGGCAAGCTCCTTCTGCACCTCCGCGAGGTGCTCCCGGGAGATGTCGTCGTCCTCCTTTTTGAGCGCCGCCTCCTCGATCTCCAGCTGGATGCTTTTGCGCCGCAGGACGTCCAGCTCCGTGGGCATGGATTCGATCTCCGTATGCACCATGGCGCAGGCTTCGTCGATCAGGTCGATGGCCTTGTCCGGCAGGAAACGGTCGGTGATATAGCGGTTGGAGAGAGTGACGGCGGCGATGATGGCGGAATCCAGGATGCGCACACCGTGGAAGTTTTCGAACCGCTCCTCTAACCCCCGCAGGATGGCGACGGTGTCCTCTACCGTCGGCTCCGCCACCAGCACTGTCTGGAACCGGCGCTCCAGCGCCGCGTCCTTTTCGATATACTGCCGGTATTCGTCCAGCGTGGTGGCGCCGATGCAGTGCAGCTCGCCCCGGGCCAGCATGGGCTTTAAGAGGTTGCCCGCGT
>JAFLUP010000022.1 GCA_022508745.1 Oscillospiraceae bacterium
CCCTTGGGCAGGGATTCGATCTCCGTCAGGATGGTCGAACCCGTGGTGGTAAAGCCGGAAACCGTCTCGAACAGGGCGTCGATGTAGTTCGGAATGGTAGCGGAAAAGATAAACGGCAAAGCGCCGAAGGCGGACATGAGCAGCCACGCCCCGCCCACGATGACGAAGCCTTCCTTGGCATAAATACGCTTGTCCTTCGGCCGGAGCAGCTTCGCCGGGAGGGCGAAGGCCAGCAGCAGCAGAATGGTAAACACGAAGGGCAAAACCGATTCGCCGTAGATCAGCGCCGTCAGCATCGGCACGATCAGCAGCGCGGCCTCGATGAGCAGGATGGTACCTAACAGGTACCCTACCATACGTCGGTTCATTACGCGAGAATATCTTTGATCCCGTGGATCCGTTCGCCGGTGACGACGATGACCGTGTCGCCGTTGCTGATGACGTCGTCGCCGGTCGGGATGAGGATCTTTTCGTGATGGACGATGCAGGCGATGAGGACGCCTCGCCGGAAGTGCAGCTTCTTGAGGGGCTGCCCTGTCAGGCCCTTGATGTCCTCTTTGATGATGAATTCCGACGCTTCCACCTGCCCGGAAAGCAGTTTATGCAGGGATTCGATCTCGGAACCGCGGACGCTGGTCATGGAGCGGACGAACCGCAAAATCTGCGTCGCCGTAGAAGAACGGGGGGACACGATGCTCTCCAACCCCACGCCCTTGAAGAAATCCACGTAGGACATGGCGCGGATGAGAGTAATGGCCTTGCCCACGCCGCGGGTCTTGGCGTACATGGAGACGATGGCGTTCTCCTCGTCCACGTCGGAGAGGGCGAGGATGGCGTCGCAGCGGTTCAGCCCTTCCTCCTCCAGCAGTTCCTGCCGGGTGCCGTTGCCGTGGATGACCGTGCAGTCGTACTGCTCGGCAAGCTCCTCGCAAAGCGCCGGATCCTTCTCGATGACGGTGGAGTTGATCCGCGCCCGCTGGAGCAGCGCTTCCAGATAGTAGGTGATGCGCCCGCCGCCCACGATGAGGATGTTCTTGACCGGTTTCTTACGGGCGCCCAAAGCGGCAAAGAAGCCGGTGGTCTCCTCGTCCGGCACGGTAACGCAGATCAGGTCCTCCGCCTGGATACTGAAGTTACCGGAGGGGATGATGGCCTGTTCTCCCCGCAGGACGCCGCAGACCACGAAGCGGATATTCAACTTGGAACGCAAGTCGTTGAGGGTGACGCCGCAGATGGGGGAATCCGCTGGGACCCGGAACTCCGCGATCTCCACTCTGCCGCGGCAGAGGGCGTTGATCTTGGCGGCGGCGGGGAAGCGCAGCATACGGTAGGCTTCCCTGGCGACGGCGAGCTCGGGATTGATGGTCATGGACAGGCTCATCTCGTTACGCATAAGCTGCATCAGCCCGGAATACTCCGGGTTGCGGACTCTGGCGATGGTGTGCCCGGTCCCCAGCTTTTTCGCCGCGGCGCAGCAGAGGATGTTGATCTCGTCGCTGGAGGTAACGGCGATGAGCAGCTCCGCCTTCTCCGCCCCCGCTTTGCGCAGGACGGCCACGTCCGCTCCGTTCCCTTCCACGCTGAACACGTCGCAGACGTTGGTGATCTCGCTGAGGGCGCCCGGATCCTTATCCACCACCGTAATGTTATGTTTTTCCGTCGCCAGCTGCGAGCAGATGGCGGCCCCGACGGTCCCGCCGCCGATGATGACGATATCCATTCCCTGTTTTTTCCTCCCGTGCAGGAAAATTTTCTATGGTTTCATGATATTGTAACATATTTCTCCGAAAATTGCAAGGGGGAACCTGCGTCGAAATACGGGATCTGTTTTTTTCTTCACTCAACGAACAATTTATTGACATTCACGCAAAAATCTGATATACTGTGCATCGAAAAGGAAGAATCGGCTTTGAAGAACGCAGGAAAAAGAGTTGCGCCGGCGTGTTCAGCCCCCGTTTGTTCCTTGATGCACAAAGCGCGTCATTCCCCCTCGGGGAAAACCGTCACACACGAAAAGAAAGGTATGATTTTTAACGATGCAAATGGATTACAAACGAAACACCCGGTACTTCACCGGCGCGACCATGGGAAAGCTGTCTACCATCTGCTGGATCGTGGCGATCGCCTGTGCCGTGCTGCTGTTCCTGCGGATCTGGTGGGTATACTGGCTCGCCGGCATGGTAGGGTTGACCTCGGTCATCTGCGCCATCGTGTTCAGCACCCATTCCGTGAGCGACAGCGAGTACGATGGCACCTGCAACGGTCTGAACAAGGCGTTCCGCACCCGGCTGACGGAATTCATCAACGCAGAGCTGAACAAAAACAACGGGCGCGGAAAGGCGCCGGTGGCGGTGGATGAAGAAAAGATCCGCTACTCCCACAGCTTCCTGTACGGAAACGATACCCTCATGCGCGTGGGGCAGGACGGTCGCCGCAGGACCGGAAGACTCTCCTTCACGGCATATTATCTGGATAAGACCCGCCTGTTTGTGGGGTACGAGATGTTCGGATTGGTCTCGGAAGCCCACGAGGAAACGTTCGGCGTGTATCCCTTCGAGAGCATCGAATCCATCGAGGCGTTCCGCCCGGAGGGGCTCAGCCCGTTGGCGGATTACAGCCGCGTAAGCATCAAGCTCAAGGAGAAGAAAACCCCCATCGAGTTCTGGCGCGCCAACGACGCAGAGCTGGATGATCTGCTGGCAAGCGTCCGCTCTCACCTGACCTCCGAACCGACGGAGGAATAATTCCAACCGCAAAACCGTGCCTGTCCGGGAAACTTCGTTTCCTGACAGGCGCGTTTTTTATTGACACGGAGGGAAAAGTATGCTATGATATAGGTTGTATTATTTTATCATTGTGGATTTTCGGGGAGGAGAAGCGCATGGAACAGCGCGCAGGCAAATGGGGAAACCGCGCAAAAGAGCTGGATCTGCTGCGGGGTGCGGCGGTCGTGCTGATGATCGTGGACCACTTCTTCTTTGACCTCTGGGGGCTGCTGCCGGATCTGTTTGCCGATTATCCCCGCGAGCTGAAAGACTTTGCCTATGGGTACTGGGGCTGGGACGTCCGTTTGATCCTGCGTCCGTTGGTGCTGTTCATTTTCTTTGCGCTCACCGGCATTTGCAGCTCCTTTTCCCGGAACAATCTGAAGCGGGGAGGCAAGCTGTTCGCCGTCGCCATGGTGCTGACCGGCGTCACCTTCTTTGCCGGATATCTGATGGAGAATCTGAATTTCGGCATCGCCTTCGGCGTACTGCACTGCATCGCCCTCTCCCTGCTTCTGGTGGGCATCATGGAAAAACAGCAGGTGAACAAGTGGGCGTATCTGGATTTCGGCATCCTGCTGTGGGTCATTGCCATCGCCATCAATCTCATCGCCCAGCCGGTACAGGTCAGCTACTACCGCGAACCCTTCTTCCCGCTGGTGGGGAAATCCATCATGGGATTCGTCCTGTGCGGCGGGGACAGCTTTGCGTTCCCGGAGGTCTGCGGGCAGATCTTCATCGGCGTATTTTTAGGCAAGCAGTTTTACGGTGAGCGGAAATCCCTGCTGAAAAGCCGCTACCGGAACCATCCTCTGACGTTTCTGGGCAGGCACAGCCTGTGGGTCTACTTCGCACATCAGCTCCTTCTGCCGCTGATCGCGGCGTTGGTGCTGCTGTCCATGGGATACACCCTTTCCCTTCCCTTTTAATTTCTTCCACATCGAGGTGAACCGAATCCATGGCGGAAAGCCTGTACGCATGTCTGCTGAAAAACCAAAACAGCCCCTCTCCCGCGCTTTACTATGAAAAAAAGCGCATCTCCTACCCGGAGGTTATCCGCCGCGTAGGACAGCTCGTCGGATACTTCCGCTCTCTGGGAGTCAAGCAGGGGGATACCGTTACCGTTTCCCTGCCGAACATCCCGGTCTGCGTCTATACGTTATACGCGCTCAACGCCATCGGCGTCGTGCAGAACATCATCCATCCCCTCTCCCCCGTGCCGGAGATCCTCCGCACTGCGGAGGAGACGGACAGCGCACTGGTGATCCTGCTTTCCACCGCCTACAAGGGGAATGAAGCGGTCTTCCGGGACAGCGGGCGCTCCTTCGCCTTCGCCAACCCCATGTACGACCATTCCCTCCGGATGCGGGTGCTTTGCAAGATGAAATACGGCAAAGTGCCGGAGACCGACCGTCTGCACGATCTGGACCGCTTCCGCCGGGAGGAGGTCTGCGACCGTATCACGCCGCTGGACAGCGCTTCCCCCTCCATCCTGTTACATTCCGGAGGCACCACCGGGACGCCAAAGACCATCGAGCTTTCCGACGACTCCGTCAACCATCTGGTGGCAAAGGCGGACGATCTGCTGCCCAACGGGATAAAAAACCGCTCCATGCTGGCGGTTCTGCCCGCGTTTCACGGTTTCGGGCTGGGAATGGGCATCCACGCCCCCATCTACTGGGGGGAAACCTGCGCGCTGATGACCCAGTTCAGCCTGAAAAAGACGGTGCGCTGGATCAACGAGGGCAAAATCAACTTCATCATCGGCGTTCCCCTGCTTTATCAAAAGCTGATGAAGGAACCGTCCTTCCTTTCCGCAAATCTGCAAGCGCTGGAATGTGCCTTCATCGGCGGGGACAACGTCCCCCAGAGCCTCATCGCTTCCTTCAACCGGCTCATGGAGGAAAAGGGTTCCCTTTGCCGGATGCTGGAAGGCTACGGGCTGACGGAAACGGTGACGGTCTGCAGCGTCAACACCCACAAGGACTTCCGGGCGGAATCGGTGGGGAAACCCCTGCGGGGCATCGAATTCACCGTCCGGGACGAGGAAGAAACCTGCCTGCCCGCCGGAACGGTGGGGGAAGTCTATATCACCGGGGACACCCTGATGAACGGCTACCGACGGGATCCGGACGCCACCGCCCGCACCGTCCGAAGCATAGACGGCAAGAACTGGATCCGCACCGGCGATCTGGGCTATCTGGACGGGGACGGCTACCTGTTCCTGAAAGGGCGCAAGAAGCGGGTATTCAAGGTGGCGGGGATCAACGTCTATCCCGCCGAGGTGGAACGCATCGCCACGGATATGCAGGAAGACATCTACGACGCGGCGTTCCTGCTGTTTGAAACGCCCAAGCCCCATACGGTGCTGTTCCTGGTGCGGAACAAGAACTCCGCCCGGAGCGAGGAGGAGATCCGCACCCTCCTGCGCACTGCGCTGGAGGAACGGCTTTTGAAGTACAGCCTCCCCCGGCAGATCGTATTTCTGGAAACCTTCCCGAAAACCGCCGTCGGCAAGACCGATCACAAGGCGTTTTCGGACGTCCCATTGACGGAAGGAGAAATCACATGAATGTTCTTCTCATCCCCCACCCCTTCCGGGGGGAGGCGGCGGCATTTTCCGCCCGCATCGCGCAAGTTCTGGAGGAGCGCGGGCATACCGTCTGCGCCCTGCCGGAAAGCCTTCCTGCGCTGCGGCAGGCAGGCGTTTCCCCACTTCCCTTCGCAGGAAACGCGAATCTGGCGGCGGTCATCGGGGGGGACGGCACGGTGCTGCACAGCGTCCGTTCCCTGCTGGCGCACGACCTGCCCATCTGGGCGGTGAACTACGGGCACATCGGCTATCTGACCGACTGCGAGCCGGAAAACGCTTTCGACGCACTGCAAAACATCCTCGCCGGGAATTGCCAGACGGAAACGCGCATCCTGCTGGAGGGGGAGATTGAAGGTCCCTCCGGGCAGAACGCCCGCTTTACGGCGCTCAACGAGGCGGTGATCCACCGTTCGGCGCTCTCCCGTGCGCTGAAATTGGAGCTGTCCGTCAATCACAGCCCGCTGCAGACCTTCTCCGCGGACGGACTGATCGTGGCGACTCCCACGGGATCGACGGCGTATAACCTTTCCGCCGGGGGACCGATCCTCATGCCGGGCTCCGAAAATCTGGTGATCACGCCGGTCTGCCCGTATATGCTGGGGGGCAGCTCCATCGTTGTTTCCGGAAACGACACGGTGGGCGTTCGGGTGTCCCTGCCCCCTCCGGAAGAGGACGGATCCGACAGGCTCCCCATGATCGTGGTGGACGGATGCGAGAAGATCGCCCTCCGCGGCGGGGAACACATCACGGTTCGCCGGTCGGAAACCGTCGTGCGGCTGGTCAGAACTCGGCAGGACAGCTTCTACCGCACGTTACAGAAGAAATTGGCTCAAAATTTATAGATCATTGAGAGGTTACGTATGTATCGCATTGTTTCCAAAACACCCTTGAACCCCACGGTGACGCGCATGGAGATCGAAGCGCCCTTCGTGGCGCGGAAAGCGCTGCCGGGGCAGTTCATCATCCTGCGGGTGGACGAAAACGGGGAACGCATCCCCCTGACCGTCGCCGGTTACGACCGGGAAAAAGGCACCGTGGAGATCATTTTCCAGATCGTCGGCGCCACCACCGAAGCGCTCAACCATAAGGAAGCGGGGGATTCCATTCAGGATTTCGTCGGTCCGCTGGGGTTGCCCACAAAAATCGAGGGGCTGAAAAAGGTCTGCATCGTAGGCGGCGGCGTGGGGTGCGCCATCGCGCTGCCCATCGCCCGTGCGCTGCACGAAGCGGGGGCGGAGGTCACCTCCGTCATCGGCTTCCGGAGCAAGGATCTGCTGATTTTGGAGGACGAATTCCGCGCCTCCTCCGACCGGCTATTCGTCATGACCGACGACGGCTCCTACGGGGAGAAAGGGAACGTCTGCGTCCCGCTGAACCGTCTGTTTGAACAGGGAGAGACCTTTGACGAGATCATCACCATCGGTCCGCTGATCATGATGAAATTCGTGGTGGAAGCCGCGCGTCCCACGGGCATCCCCTGCACGGTCTCCATGAACCCCATCATGATCGACGGCACGGGCATGTGCGGCGGATGCCGCCTGACCTTACACCGGGACGGAAAAAATGTCACGCAGTTCGCCTGCGTGGACGGTCCGGATTTCAACGGCTACGAGGTGGACTTCGACGAAGCCATGGCCCGTGGCAGTATGTACCGCGATTTCGAGCGGCGCGCCCACGAGAAGCTCTGCAATCTCTACCGCGCAAGCGAGGAATAAGGGAGGAAACACCATGTCAAAACCGAATTTATCACTCCAAAAGAATCCCATGCCCTCGCAGGCGCCGGAGGTACGTGCGCACAACTTTTTAGAGGTCGCCACCGGCTATGAGGAAGCCACCGCCGTGGACGAGGCGCTGCGCTGCCTGAACTGCAAGAATATGCCCTGCGTCTCCGGCTGCCCGGTGAACGTGGAGATCCCCGCGTTCATCGCCCGCATCAAGGAAGGGGACTTCGAGGGAGCGTATCAGATCATCAGCCGCACCTCTTCCCTGCCCGCCGTCTGCGGGCGCGTCTGCCCGCAGGAGACCCAGTGCGAGGCGAAGTGTGTCCGGGGCGTCAAGGGCGAACCGGTGGGCATCGGCCGTCTGGAGCGCTTCGTGGCGGATTGGCACAATCTGCACAGCGAGGAAGCGCCGGTTGCGCCGGCTCCCAACGGGCACAAGGTCGCCGTCGTGGGCTCCGGCCCCTCCGGGCTGACCTGTGCAGGGGATCTGGCGAGGAAGGGCTATCAGGTCACGGTCTTTGAAGCGCTGCACACCGCCGGAGGCGTGCTGGTCTACGGGATCCCGGAGTTCCGGCTCCCGAAGGCCATCGTGCAGAAGGAAGTGGATCAACTTTCCGCGCTGGGGGTGGACGTCCGAACCAATATGGTCATCGGCAAGACGCTGACCGTGGATGAGCTGTTCGAAATGGACTACGAGGCGGTGTTCATCGGCTCCGGCGCGGGGCTGCCCAACTTCATGGGGATCCCGGGGGAAAGTCTCAAAGGTGTGTATTCCGCCAACGAGTTCCTCACCCGCAGCAACCTGATGAAAGCTTATGAAGAAGATCCTGTCACCCCCATCCGCAAGGGAGGCAACGTCGCCGTCGTGGGCGGAGGCAACGTGGCGATGGACGCTGCCCGCACGGCGCTCCGTCTGGGTGCGGAGAAGGTGTACATCGTTTACCGCCGCTCCATGGAGGAGCTTCCCGCCCGGAAGGAGGAAGTGGAGCACGCCATCGAAGAGGGCATCGAGTTCCTGCTGCTCAACAACCCGGTGGAGGTGTTGGGGTACGAAAACCCGGAGGACAGGCGCGATCCGATGAACGGTTGCGTCACGGGGTTGAAGTGCATCCGTATGGAGCTTGGTGAGCCGGACGAAAGGGGTCGCCGCCGTCCCGTCCCCGTGGAGGGCAGCGAGTTCGTGCTGGACGTGGAGACGGTCATCATCGCCATCGGCACGTCGCCCAACCCCCTCATCAAATCCACCACCGCGGGACTTGAAGTCAACAAGCGGGGGGGTATCATCGTCGAGGAGGACACCGGCGCCACCTCCCGGGAGGGAATCTACGCCGGCGGCGACGCGGTAACGGGCGCCGCTACCGTCATTTCCGCCATGGGCGCAGGCAAGCTGGCAGCAAAGGCCATCGACGAATATCTGCATCCGTGATTTCACGCCCATTGTATGCCCCGCAGGATCTCCTGCGGGGTTTTTTCGAAAAAATCACCAGAAATCTATTGACAATCACGTGATTGTGTGCTATCATTGTACGCAAAGAGCCGAACAACGGAGGTATGCACATGGAACTGACATTTCAAAAGATCTGCAAGAGCTTCGGGGAAAAGCGCGTCCTGCAGGACGTGAATTTCACCGCCGAAAGCGGCAAGGCGTTCGGTCTGCTGGGCAGGAACGGCGCGGGGAAAACAACCTCCATCCGCATCCTGATGAACGTCTTCCCTGCGGACAGCGGGGAGGTTTTGCTGGACGGCAAGCCCATCCGCCGGGACGTAGGTACCTTCGGATATTTGCCGGAGGAGCGGGGATTGTACCCGAAGAAGATCATCCTCGACCAGCTCACCTACTTCGCGGAGCTGAAGGGGATGCGCCGGAAGGACGCTGTGAAAGCCATCGACTACTGGCTGGAGCGGCTGGGTATGACGGAGCATCGCAACAAGCGGCTGGACACCCTCTCGAAAGGCAATCAGCAAAAGATCCAGCTCATCACCGCGCTGACCCACGACCCGCAGATCATCATTCTCGACGAGCCGTTTTCCGGGCTTGACCCGGTCAACGCGATGCTCTTAAAGGACGTGGTGAAGGAGGAGATCGCCCGGGGGAAGATCGTGCTCTTTTCCAGCCATCAGATGAACTACATCGAGGAATTCTGCGACAGTATCGCCATTTTGAACGGCGGGAAGGTGGTGCTCTCCGGCGGATTGCACGAGATCAAGCGCAGCTACCCCCGGGATCGGCTGGTGGTGCGCTCGGAACAGCGGGAAGCCATCGAAAACGCCTTCGGGGACCGCTGCGTCCCCACCGAGGACGGAACTCTTCTGCTGACGATGGATTCCCCCGCCGACAAGCCGGCGGTCATGCGCAGGCTGGCGGAGGAATTCGACGTCGACGGCGTCGGCGTCTTTGAGCCGTCTCTGAACGATATTTTTGTCTCCTACGCGGGCGAACAGGTTTGAAAGGAGAGGAACAGCCATGAAACAGTTTCGGAAGATTTTCCGCTTTGAATTTCTGAATTTGCTGACCAAAAAGGTATTCATCGGCGTGACGCTCCTCCTCATCCTCGCCATCGTCGGCGTCACCTTCTATCCCCGCATCGCCTCGCTGTTTGAAAGCGACGAACAGACGCAGGGCGGAGGCGCCATGCCCATTTTGCTGGTGGTGAGTCCGACAGAAGAAGATATGCCTCTGGTGCGGGAGACCTTCTCCGGCGCGTTCCCTGGATACCACATCTGCGTGCAAACCGAACGCCCGGAGGAAGCGCAGATGGAAACCATCCTCACCGACGGGCTCACAGAGGGCATCTTCGTGCTGGAGGACTGGACGTCCTACACCTACTATGTGGGCAACAAAGGGATGTACGACACCCGGGCGGAGATCGCGGACGAAGTGCTGCGAACCCTCTATCGCGTGCGCGCCATGACGGACGGCGGGCTTTCGGCGGAGGAGGCACAGACCATCCTCTCCACGCAGGTGACCCATAAGACCGTCACCCTCTGGAAGGACCAGCTGCAGAACTATTTCTACACCTATATCATGGTGTTCGCCCTGTATATGGCCATTCTGCTCTACGGGCAGATCGTCGCCACCAACGTGGCGAGCGAAAAAAGCTCCCGCGCCATGGAGTTGCTGGTGACGAGCGCGGATCCGGTCAGCATGATGTTCGGCAAGGTGCTGGCATCCTGCCTGGCGGGGCTTTCACAGCTCGCCGCCGTCTTCGGCGCGGCGCTGATCTGCTTCCGGGTGAACGCTTCCTACTGGGGGGATAACCCCATCATCGGGATGTTCTTCGATATCCCCGCGTGGCTGCTTGGCTATATGCTGGTGTTCTTCGTGTTGGGCTTCCTGTTCTTCGCCTTCCTGTACGGAGCGGTGGGCTCCACCGTTTCCAAAATGGAGGACGTGAACACGGCGGTCATGCCCATCACCATGCTGTTCATCGTCGCTTTCGTGGTGGTGATCTCCGCGCTGGGCAGCGGCGTGGTGGACGGAACCATCATGCGCATCTGCTCCTTCCTGCCCTTTACCTCCCCCATGGCCATGTTCGCCCGTATCGCCATGAGCATGGTGCCAGTCTGGGAGATCGCCCTGTCCCTCGCCATCCTCGCCGTGTCGGTGGTGGGCGTGGGCGTACTTTCCGCGAAGATCTACCGCGTGGGCGTGCTGCTCTACGGCACCCGTCCGAAGATGCGGGAACTGATCAAAGCCATCCGCAACGCGTAAGGCAAGAAAGGATTCGCCATGAAAAACGTGCGCATCACCGTGATGAGAAAGGCGCTGTACCCGGATCTGATCGCCAAATACGAAAACCCCATCGAACACGCCTGTGACCTGCAGGAGGGGCAGAGCTGGATAGCGGACGCGGGGAAACAGCCGGAGGGCTTCTGCGACAGCGCGTGGGAGAGCCTCTCCCCCTTCGTACTCGCCCTCTCCCGCGGCGGCGGGAACTTCTACGACGGGTGGATGAAGGATCCCCACACCGCCATGCTTTCCTGCAACGACGGCTTCCGCCCGGTCAGCTTTCTGCTGGAAGCGTTGGAGGAATAAAAAAGAATCCCCGGCGGGAGGTCGTCCAACCTTCCGCCGGGTCATTTTTCCGTTTCTATGCTTCTTCAAACGCGGCAAGCAGAGCTTTCGCGCCTTGTAAATCCCCCGCCGTGACGGTCAGCGTATACAGTCCGTCGCTCCGAAGCAGGTATACCTGCAACTGGCAGACCGCCCTTCCGTTCATGGATGCGGTCAGGGAGAGCGCCTCGTGCGGTTCCCCCAGCAGCGAAACGGCCACGGAGGCCGCGCGCACATCCGTCGCGCCCGCGTCCGTCCATGAGGCGGACAAACTCCCGCGAAATGCTTCGATCAAAAGGGGTTCCGTCAACCCCTGCACCGTTTCCAACGCCGTGTACGTCGCGCTGACGGAGCGGGAGCCGTCCTCTGCGGACGCGAAAAACAGCATGTCCGGCGCGGAGGCGGGATCTCCCCCCCATCCCTCCGGCAGGCGGAAGCACAGACCGGCGCAGACGGCAAGTGTTTCGCCGTGCGGAGGAGGTTCCTCGCCGCCGACGCTGCTTTCGCTGCCGATACTGCTTTCGTTCGCGGAACTGCTTTCCTCCGAGAAGCTGCTTTCCTCCGAGAAGCTGCTTTCCTCCACCGGGTCGGAGATCGTCGGCTTACTGGCCGAAGAAGGCTCCGAAACCGAAGGAGTGGAAAGAACGTCCTGCGAGGAGGGTTCCGCGGAGGTTTCCGCGGAGATTTCTGCCGATGTTCCGGGCTTGCAGCCGGCAACCCATATACAAAGCAGCACACACCCTGCAAGCAGGCAAATTCCCTTCCGCATCCCTTCGCCCTTCTTTCCCCTGTTTTCTGCGGATATTGTAGCAAATTCCGTCCCGTTTGTCAAGCGGTCCTTTGCCAAGCCGCTTTCGCGCCGGGCGGTATTTTTTTGCAAAACTCCCGTCCTTTCTCTTGCAAAACCATTCTTTTTGTGGTATACTTAAGCCATGATAAACTTATGAATGACCGACAGGATCGGAGGCGAAACGAATGTCGGTATTTACATGCAAAATGTGTGGAGGCAAATTGGAGATCCCGGACGGGAAAACGGTGGTCGTGTGCGATTACTGCGGCATCAAGCAGACCCTTCCCAGATTGGACAGCGACCGCAAAGCGAACCTCTACGAACGGGCGAATCACTTCCGCCGGAACAACGACTACGACAAGGCGGAAGGGATCTACGAGCAGATCCTCAACGAGGACAGCAAGGACGCCGAGGCGTATTGGTCGTTGGTGCTCTGCCGCTACGGCATCGAGTACGTGGAGGATCCTGCCACGAAAAAGCGCGTCCCCACGGTCAACCGTGCGCAGTTCACCTCCATTTTTTCGGACGAGGATTACAAATCCGCCCTGCTGCACGCGGATCTGCTGCAAAGAGAGGTCTACGAAGCGGAAGCGAAGGCCATCGACGAGATCCAGAAGGGCATCCTCGCCATCTCCGAAAAGGAAAAACCCTTCGACGTGTTCATCTGCTACAAGGAGACGGACGCCAACGGCAGACGGACGCAGGACAGCGTTCTGGCAAACGACCTTTACCACCAGCTGACCCAGGAAGGGTTCAAGGTGTTCTTTGCGAAAATCACGCTGGAGGACAAGCTGGGGATCGCTTACGAGCCCTATATCTTCGCCGCGCTGCACTCCTCCAAGGTCATGGTAGTGCTGGGTACCAGGCCGGAGCATTTCAACGCCGTGTGGGTCAAAAACGAGTGGAGCCGGTATCTGGCACTGATCAAAAAAGGGGAAAAGAAGGTTCTCATCCCCGCTTACCGGGACATGGATCCCTACGATCTGCCGGAGGAATTCTCCCATTTGCAGGCGCAGGATATGTCCAAGCTGGGCTTCATGCAGGATCTGCTGCGGGGGATCAAGAAGATCATCGGGCGCGAGGAAGCGCCCAAGGTCCGCTTTGAAGCTCCCTCCCATGACAAAGAATCGGATCTTTCCACCCTGCTCAAGCGGGTACATATCTTCCTGGAAGGGCAGGATTGGGAAAGCGCCGACATCTATTGCGAAAAGATGCTGGATATCGACCCGGAAAACGCCGACGCGTATGTCTGCAAGCTGCTCGCCCAGTTGAAGCTGCCGTCGCTGAACCGTCTGTCAAGCTGTACCACCCTGCCGGAGCAATGCCCCGCCTACCAAAACGCCGTCCGCTTTGCGGATCCGGACACCACGGAGCTGCTGGTGGCGTGCAACCGCAGGATCAAGGAAAAGCTCAGCCAGGAGAAACAGCGCCGGAACGAGCGGGAAGCGCTGATCGCAAGCCTCAACGCCGCGAAGATCGACAAAGAGGCCATGTGCGACCGCAAAAACCAGCTGACCATGCAGCTCCAATCGAAGGAGCGCGCCGCAGGCGCTGCGCAGGACGTGCAAAAAAAGGCAAAGAGCCTTCTGACCTTTTCCATCATCCATCTGGTCTGCCTTTTCCTGCTATTCCCCTTTGGGGGCGCGATCGGCGCGTATTCAAATGATTCCCTCGACGATCTGTTCGGCATCATTCTCCTCATTTGGATCGCGGTCACCGTGTGCTGCCTCGTGCTTTCCCGGAGGCTGAAAGCGGCGCAGGTGAAAGCGGGTATGATGACGCCGCAGAACGATGCCTGGAAAGTCGGCGCGTCCATTATCTTTATCGTTGTACTGGTCTTCTGTTACGGCTTCTTCGGTTTGAACCAGGCGCGCAAGGTCATAAAGCGAAACAGCGAAGCGCTTGCCCTGAACACCCCGGAGCAGCTGAACCGCATCCGGGCGCAGATACAGGACATCAACACCGGTCTCATCGAGATGGATCGAGTCATCTTCGATACGGAACAGCGGCTTCTGGCCTATCGGTAAGGGAGCCGCCCGGCAGATTTCAAAAGTTTTCACCCCATCAAAAACAGGAAGGAGCCTTCCATCATGAAACAGTTCAACATCGCCATCATCGGGCAGGGCAGAAGCGGCAGAGATATCCACGGTCTGCACCTGAAAAAGGACACGGAGCGCTTCCGCGTGGTCGCCGTCGTGGAAAAACTGGAAAAGCGTCTTGCGCGCGCCGCGCAGGAGTACGGCTGCGACGTGTACGAGGATTACACTTCGCTGTTTGCCCGTAAGGACATCGACCTGGTGGTCAATTCCTCCCCCAGCCACCTGCATTACGCCATCAGCAAGGATCTGCTGGAGCACGGCTTCAACGTCCTTTGCGAGAAGCCCTGCGTCCCCACCGTCGCGGAGTTCGACGATCTGTGCGAGACGGCGAAGCGCAACGGCTGCCATTTTCTGGTATTCCAGCAGAGCCGGTTCGCCAACTATTTCCTGAAAGTCAAGGAGGTCATTGCCTCCGGCAAGCTGGGGCGCATCGTACATGTGGGCATCCAGTTCAACGGCTTTGCCCGCCGGTGGGATTGGCAGTGCTGTCTGGACCACAACGGCGGCAACCTTGCCAACACCGGTCCGCATCCGCTGGATCAGGCGCTCAACCTGTTGGACGCATACGATCAGGAGCTGGGCATCTTCTGCAAGATGGACCGCTGCAATACCTTCGGCAACGCGGAGGACTACGTGAAGCTGATCCTGACGGCTCCCGACCGCCCGCTGATCGATCTGGACATCTCCTCCTGTGACGCATACCCCTCCTACACCTATAAGGTGGAAGGCACCCGTGGCACCCTCAAGGGCAGCATGGCGCACATCGATTGGAAGTATTTCAAGGAAGAGGAAGCCCCTGCGCAGACCCTCATCCGCACCCCGCTGTACGTGGACGAGGAGCAAATGCCCGCCTACTGCTCAGAGAAGCTCACCTGGTACGAGGAAAGCTGGGAAGGCGATCCGCAGGCGCCCTTCATCGCCGCGGTACAGACCTATTACGACCAGATCTACGATCTGCTGTTGAACGGTCGCGAGCATGACATCAAACTCTATCAGGTGCGGCAGCAGTTGGACGTCATCCGCAAGTGCCATGAGATGAACCCGCAAATCAGTTAAGCGAAATATGCTCTACAACACCGTTAAAAAGGTTTATCAAGGCAAGGTGTTTCCCCGCGCCGACGAGGACGGTGCCGTCTTTTACTACGCGCCGGAGGACTTCCCCGGTCTGCAAAAGCAGGCGTACCCGTTCCGTTCCTCGAAGGGGCATACGCTTTCGGGGTACCTGTACTTCCGTGAAGGATACCGGACAGACCGGCTGGTAGTGTTCGACCACGGCATCGGATCCGGACACCGGGGGTACATGAAGGAAATCAACCTGCTGACCGAACACGGCTTCCGGGTCTTTGCGTATGACCACACCGGCTGCATGGAGTCCGGCGGGGAGACCACGGGCGGGCTTTGCCACTCCCTCGTGGATCTGGACGACGCCCTCTCCGCGCTAAAACAGGACGAGGCGTTTCGTTCTCTGGATGTTTCCGTGATGGGGCATAGCTGGGGCGCCTTTTCCACCCTGAACATCGCCGCTTTTCATCCGGACGTCAGCCACATCGTCGCCATCGCGGGATTCCGCTCCTTTGCCGCCATGGTAAGGCAATCCTTCGGCGGACTTTTGAAGAAAACCGGCGAACGGATCTACCGGGAGGAAGCCGCGCTGAATCCCCGGTACAGCGGTGCGGACGCGGTGGAAACGCTGAAGAACACCTCCGCGAAGGCGCTTGTGATCCACTCGACGGACGACCCCATCGTCAGCTACAAGAAGCATTTTTCCGCCATGCGGGAAGCGCTGTCGAACTGCAAAAACATTGCCTTTTACAGCGTGGACGGGAAACGGCACAACCCCAACTACACCCAAGACGCCGTCGCCTACAAGGACGCGTTCTTCAAGACTTACCAAAAAGCGCTGAAAAAAGGCAAACTGACCACCAACGCGGAAAAAACCGCGTTCAAGAACAGCTTTGACTGGGAGCGCATGACAGCGCAGGACGAAACCGTCTGGAAGGTCATATTTGAATTTTTGGACAAGTAAATAAAACGCTCGGAGCGCCCTCCGTAAAAGGAAGGCGCTCCGATTTTTGTTTTAGTGTTCTTCACTTTGCACGACGGTATCCGCTGCGATCGCGTCGTCTTCGCGGACGTACATCGCCGCGGGGCCGTCGAAATCCGGCAGCGCAAGCAAGCCGGACTGGACCGCGCATCCGCCGATCAAGCCGACCGTTCGGAAAAACAGGGTTTGGAACATGATGCGGTCGACCTGCTCTCCCAATCGTTTCGGCGCGTGGGCTTTCATCACTTTGCAAGCGCAGGCAAACAGCCCGTCGTAAAGGTTTGCCATCAATGCGTTCTCGTCCCGCAGAAGTTTAAAGAGCGACTGTTCCTCCGCCTCGGTCAGAAGAAGAAACGTCGGCTCGATCTGCCCTGCAGCCGTTTGACGGATGGTTTCCGCAAAGGCTTTGCGGTCGAGACGGGTGAAGAAGCGGTTCTTTTCCGGCAAAACCCCGAAATCGGCGGCGGAAGCACGATACTGTTCATCAATCATCGCGTAGCCCGCAAACGCGTCGCTGGCAAACGCTTCCGGCTGCGTTTCCAGAGAGAGTCCGTAATTCACGCCGGTCGCCCCGTCGTAAAGGCGATCCTGCTCATCGTACCGGGGATACCTCTGCACCAGCCCGATATGCCCCTGCAGCATGACCGGCCATAACAAGCTCCACAGCAGGCGGCTGTCGGATAACTTTTCGCTGCACGCATTGATCTGCCGCACCTGTTCCAGCTTGCCGTTCAACCCCGCGATGATCTCCTTCAGCGCCGGAACGGCGACCTTTTCGGCGGAACGGTAAAACTCATTGGTAAAGTCCTGCGTGAAGATCACGAGACGGGTCTGGTATTTCCCTGACGGCAGCTTCTCGACCAGCCGGTATTTTTCCAGCAGCGCGAGCTCGTCCTCCAGATACACCGAGGCGACGCCCAGCTCGATGGCAAGCGTTCTGGCCGTCATGGGCGTGTAATACGCGGACAGCAAAATCTGCCCCGGCAGCTTTCTGGAAAATAAATTTTGATATTCGCGGTTGGACTCTCCGCTGAAAATGGTCAAAAACTCGAACGGCGCGGGGTGAAAGCTTTTTTCACCGAATTCTCTTTCCATACTGATTCCTTCCTTCAAAATCTTTCTCGTCTTGAACAGATAATACTTGACCATGTCGAGAGGGATCCGCAGTTTTTCGGAAACCTCGGCGCAGGACAGCCCGTCGTAATAGTAAGCGACGGTACACTCCCTGTACTCCTTGGAAAGCAGCGCAATCTCCCGGCGAAGCGCGGCGGTCTCCTGCTGTGCAAGAAGCTCCTCCGTGAAGTCCGCTCCGTCAGACAGGTTTTCGTCGATTGCTTCCGCCCGGCGACGGTTCTTCCGGCGCATGAATTTTTTATAGGTATTGGCGGCGATCCCCCAGATATAGCCGTAAAACGCATCGGGGTCTTTGATCTTCTCCGCGCTTTGCAGAATGGCGACCGCGATATCGTTGGTCAGATCCTCCGCGTCGTCCCTGTTGGAGACGCGGGACAGGGCATACGCAAAGATGGTTTTCAGGTTTTCTTCAATAAATGCCGCTGCATGCGTTTGCTCCAAACTGTTCCCTCCCCTCTTTCATGATTTTTGAAGGCCTTCGTATGGTATAGTACCCGCAACTCGCATTTGGTTAACTCGCGAAGAACATTTTTTGAAAATGGAAAAGGAGACGGCATCGCGAGGAAGCGTCTCCCCTCTGCACTATGGCTCCCACCGGCTCTTTCCATTGCTGCAAAGGTCGTTCCACTGGCAGTTTCCGCAGACGGAAGGACGTAATCCGGGGGACAGGATGCGGCTCTGCACCAGTTCCGTGAAGCGCCCGAAGGGCAGGAGCTCCCCCTCTTGCAGCCCGCAAAGGGAGAGGACGGCGTTGTCGTAGGAAGCCACCTGCTCCGGTTTGTCGCACACGCCGTCTTGGTTATTGGAACAGGCGGAGCAGACGTCGTCCGTCCCCACCGTCAGCCGGACGGGCGTTTCCGGGGTGAGGGTCGAGAGCAGCTCGCTCATGCGAACGGTAAACCCGTCGCTGTACCCGTACCCCACGAAGTACGCCATGCACATCCCGTGATGCGGGCGCAGGGAAATGTTCTCACTTGACATAACGGCGAAGGCGAGCGGTCAGGCAGAGTGCCAGCGCGATTTTGAGCGCATCCGGGATGACAAAGGGAAAAACGCACCAGCCAAGGGCGGCCAGAACACTCACCGGTCCCGTCGACCGGGTGTATATGACCATGTACCAGACCGTGCCGAAGAAGTAGCACAAAATCATCCCGACCACCATGCCCACCCCCAGCAGCCACAGGCGGTCGCCGAAGAAACGCTCAATCCCCCACATAAGCAGGGCGATCATCACGAAGCCGATGATATAGCCTCCCGTGGCGCCCAGCAGGATGCCCAGACCACCGGAAAATCCCGCCAGAACCGGGATACCGACGGCTGCCATGAGGAGATACAGCAGGATGGTAAGCGTTCCCCGCCGACCGCCCAGCAGTCCGCAGGTCAGAAACACGCCGAAGGTTTGCAGGGTGAAGGGAACGACGGCGTTGATGGAGATCCAGGAACAGATCGCCAGCAATGCAGCGAAAATGGCGATATACACCAGATCTTTGGTGGAAAATTTTGCATTGGATTTCATACGTAATGGTTCCTTTGGTGTGGATTGTAAAAAGAGTATACCATATCTTTTTTCTATTGTCAACCTATTTTTATATTTTGGTTTACAATTCAGAATTTTCGTGATATCGCCCTGTTTTTCCCGTTTTTTCCGCCTTCGTTTCTCCCATTGCACGATTGATTTTCCAGGTGTGCTGTGATACAATAATATGGAAAGAATATGAGCAAAGGATCGGGCAAAACATGAACAGCTTTCAGGTCGCGGTCATCGGCGCGGGGGTCGTGGGAAGCCTCGTCGCCCGGGAACTGACCAAATATGACCTTTCCGTCGTCCTCATCGAAGCGCGGGAGGATATCGCCACCGGTGCATCCGCCGCCAACAGCGCCATCGTGCATGGCGGGTTCGACCCGGAACCCGGCACGCTCAAGGCACGTCTCAACGTGCGCGGCACGGAGAAAATGCCCGCGCTGGCAAAGCAACTGGGCGTTCCCTACCGGAACAACGGCTCGCTGGTGCTGGCGTTCTCCGAACAGGAAATGGAGACCGTTCGCAAGCTGTACGAGCGGGGGGTGGCAAACGGCGTGCCCCGGCTATCCCTTTTGGGGAAGGAAGAACTGCACGAGCTGGAGCCGAACGTCTCGGAGCAGGCGATCGGCGCCCTGCGGGTGGCTTCCGCCGGGATCGTCTGCCCGTACGGGCTTGCCATCGCAGCCGCGGGGAACGCGGCGGACAACGGTGCGGCACTGTTCCTCTCCTCCCCGGTGGAGAGCATCCGGCGGGAGGACGAAGGGTTTGTGATACAAGCGGGTGAAAACCGCATCCAAGCCGCATACATCGTCAACTGCGCCGGTATGTATGCCGACCGCGTGGCGAACATGATCGGGGACGAGAGCTTCACCCTGCGCCCCCGCAAAGGAGAATATCTGCTGTTCGACTCTTCCGAGGGACAGCTGGTGACCCATACCCTGTTCCAAGTGCCCACCGACGCGGGGAAGGGCGTTCTCGTCACTCCCACTGTCCACGGCAACCTGCTCATCGGTCCCACTTCGGTGTTTACCGAGGACCGAAACGGTAAGGAGACCACCGCCGACGGACTGGCAGCCGTCCGGGAGGCAGCGGGGAAATCGGTAAAAGCGCTGAACTTCCGGCAGGTGATCACTTCCTTCGCGGGTCTGCGCGCCGTGCCGGACAGCGAAGGGCAGGATTTCATCATCCGCTTTTCCGATGCGAGCGAGCATTTCCTGCACTGCGCAGGGATCGAATCCCCCGGGCTTTCCGCTTCCCCCGCCATCGCGGAATATGCGGTGGAGCTGCTGAACGGCGCGGGGCTGGAGCTGAAACCCAACGCGAACTTCCGAGGGGAGCGCAAATCCTACCACTGGTTCAAGGAACTCTCCCCTGCGGAGAAAAACGAGGTCATCCGCAAGGACTCCCGCTACGGGAAGGTGGTCTGCCGGTGCGAGACCGTTACGGAGGGGGAGATCGTGGAAGCCATCCACCGCGCCCCCCAAGCGACCACCCTCGACGCACTGAAAAGAAGGCTGCGCAGCGGCATGGGGCGTTGTCAGGGCGGCTTCTGCACGCCGCTTTTGGTAGAAATTCTCGCGCGGGAGACCGGCAAAGCGCCCACGGAGATCTGTAAGAGCGCAGCGGGCAGCGTGCTGCTGGTGGAGGAAATGAAGAAATGAAGACCGATCTTGTCATCATCGGCGCGGGTCCTGCCGGGCTTGCCGCCGCCGTCGCCGCTTACGACAACGGGGTACGGGATCTGCTGCTTCTGGAGCGGGATACCGCCCCGGGCGGCATCCTGCAGCAGTGCATCCACAACGGCTTCGGGCTGCACCGCTTCGGGGAGGAACTGACCGGCCCCGAGTACGCTGCGCGGGACATTCGCGAAGCAAACGCACGGAACCTCCCCATTCTGACGGAGACCATGGTGCTTTCCGTTTCGCCGGACCGAACCGTCACCGCCATGAACCGGGAGCGGGGCGTCTTCACCGTGGAAGCGAAGGCGGTCATCCTCGCCATGGGCTGCCGGGAACGCCCCCGCGGGGCGCTGAACATCCCCGGCGCACGCCCAAGCGGCATCTACACCGCAGGCACCGCCCAGCGGTTCGTCAACGTACAGGGCTATCTGCCGGGCAAAGAGGTGGTGATCCTCGGTTCCGGCGACATCGGGCTGATCATGGCGCGCCGCATGACGTTGGAGGGCGCACACGTCCACGCCGTCTGCGAGCTGATGCCCTACTCCGGCGGGCTGAACCGGAACATCGTGCAATGCCTGCGGGATTTCGACATTCCTTTGCTGCTCAGCCACACGGTCTCCAAAATTCACGGAAAGACGCGGTTAACCGGCGTTTCCATCGCGCAGGTGGATGAACACCTGCGGGTGATGCCGGAAACCGAGCAATACATCCCCTGCGACACCCTGCTGCTCTCCTGCGGGCTGCTGCCGGAAAACGAGCTGACCAAGGGCGCGGGCATTCCCCTCGACCCGATCACCGGCGGCGCAACCGTCAACGAACGGCGGGAAACGGAACTTCCCGGCGTGTTCGCCTGCGGCAACGTGCTGCACGTCCACGATCTGGTGGACTTCGTTTCCGAGGAAGCGCAGCTGGCGGGCATGAGCGCGGCAGAGTCCATCCGCTCCGGCGGAAAGACGGCAAAAACGCCTCCCATCCCCGTTCGCGCAGAGGGAAAGGTGCGCTATACCGTTCCCCAGCGGATCGACGAAACGGAAACCCCTGTACGGCTGTTTTTCCGAGTCGGGAGCGTGGCAGATCATGCAGTGCTGACCGTCAAATGCGGGGAAACGGTGCTGGCAACCAAGAAAAAGCGCCGCATGACCCCCGGCGAGATGGAATCCTTCGAACTCTCCCCCGCCGTCCTGCAAGCAGCGCGTGAGCTCGGAGCAGCGTTGACGATTTGCGTGGAGTGACTTCCCTATCATATTTTCAGAGAAAAGAGCCTGATTGAAACGTGAAAACCACTGAACTAACCTGCATCGTCTGCCCCGTGGGGTGTGCGCTGCGGGTGGAGCAAACGGATGACGGCGAGGTCGTTTCTGTCGCCGGGAACACCTGTCCCCGGGGAGCCGTCTACGGAAAAGACGAGGTGCTGCACCCCGTCCGCACGTTGACGACCACGGTGCGCGTCCAAAACGGAGAGCGGCTGCTTCCCGTCAAGACCGATCGACCCATCCCGAAGGAAAAGCTGTTTGCCGCCATGGAGAAGGTCAACGCCCTCTCCGTCCTCGCCCCGGTGAAGATCGGGGACGTGCTGCTCCCCGATCTGTTCGGCGCAAAGCTGGTGGCGGCGGCAAATCTGGGGCCGAGCGCGAAAGAAAACGTCTAAAAGGAATTATCATTCATGAGTCTCACAAAGCAAAAGGCCCCTCCTGCGGAAAACAAGATGGGCGTCCTGCCGGAGGGCAAGCTGCTGTTCAATATGGCATTGCCGATGATTGCCTCCATGCTGGTGCAGGCGCTCTACAACGTGGTGGACAGCGTTTATGTTTCCCATATCGACCAAACCGGTAACGCCGTCACCGCACTAGGGCTCGCCTTTCCGGTGCAGAATATGCAGATCGCCCTTTCCGCCGGGATCGCCGTTGGCGTCAACGCGCTGCTTTCCCGTTCACTGGGGGAAGGAAAGCGGGAGAAGGCCAATCTTGCCGCCGGAAACGGCATTTTTCTGACCCTGATCGCCGTCTTTGCCTTCATGCTGTTCGGCGCGTTCGGAGCCCGTCCGTTCTTCGCGTTTCAATCCAGTGACGCCGCAATCATCGACGGCGGAATCCGCTATGTTTCCATCTGCTGTCTGTTTTCCATCGGTCTGTTCGCAGAAGTGCTGTTCGAGCGGATGCTGCAAGCCACCGGCAGAACGGTCTACACCATGATCACCCAAGGCACCGGCGCGATTATCAATATCATTCTGGATCCGATCTTTATCTTCGGATACTTCGGCGTCCCCGCAATGGGAATCGCTGGAGCGGCGGTGGCGACGGTCATCGGGCAATGGGTCGCCGCCGGGCTCGCGCTGCTATTCAACCTCAAGTGCAACCCGGATATCAAGCTGGGGATTTCCTACTGCAAGCCCCAAAAGCCCATCCTGCGGGACATCCTGGCGGTGGGTTTCCCCTCCGCGCTGATGATGGCCATTAGTTCCGTCATGAACTTCGGAATGAACCAGATCCTACTGGGATTCGGCGGAACCACCGGCAATGCCGCCACCGGCGTCTTTACCGTGTATTATAAGCTCCAGAGCTTCTTCTTTATGCCGGTGTTCGGGCTGAACAACGCCACCATCTCCATCGTCGCCTACAACTACGGGCACCGACAGCCGAAGCGCATCCTGCGCACCCTGCGCCTCTCCTGCGCTGTCGCACTCGGGATCATGTTGCTGGGACTTGCGGTGTTCCAGATCATTCCGGGGCTCCTGCTGAACATCTTTAACCTCGATGAGGAGTTCATGGGGATGGGGAAATCCGCGCTGCGCATCATCAGCATCAACTTCCCTCTCGCCGCCTTCGGGATCGCCCTCAGCGGCAGTTTTCAAGCGCTGGGGAAAGGCGTTTACGCGACGGTGGTCTCCCTCTCCCGTCAGTTGGTCCTCCTGCTCCCCGTGGCGTTTCTGTTGAGCCTGACGAGGGCGGTCAACAACGTCTGGTGGGCGTTCCCCATCTCGGAATTCGTCAGTCTTGCCATCACGGTGCTGTTCTTCCTGCGCATCTACCGCAGGATGATCCGTCCGCTGACCGTATCATAAAAAGGAGCAATTTGCCATGCAAACCACCGAAAAGATCAAGAAAATCAATGTTCCCTACCTTCTTTTGTACATCCTCGTGCCCCTCGCATTGATCGTCGGCTGCGGCGTTCTCTACGCGACGGTCTTCAAGAAAGGGGCCATGGCGCCCATCCTTTCGATGGCGCCGACGCTGCTCGCCGCTCTCTGGTGGGTCGGAGGCGGACGGCTGCTCTTCAAAATGAAGCAGAAGAAGGTTGCCGCGGCGCTGAAGCAGAGAGGATTCGTTCCCAACAGCACCTTCAACGGGAAGAACTGCCATGTAGTCGTGGACGCGCAGCACGGCGAGATCGCTCTGCTGTTCTTCTGGAACCCCTTCCAATGTGCCGTTCTGCCGGCAAACCGTATCACCAGGGTCTGGGTGGACGACGGTGCGACCGGCTCCGGCATCATGCGGGGCAGCAGCCGCGTCAGCTTCCTGTTTACGCTGGACAACGTGACCATCCGCGTCAACACCTTCACCTCCAATAAGCGCTGGAACATGGACAGCAACTACATTCTCACCGGCATCTCCAAAGCGGACATGATGGCGAACGTGCTGAAGGAAGCCGCAAAGGTCGAACACTGATGGGACTGCTTCAGAATCTACGCGCCCGCTTCTGCGACGATTACTGCGACCGCTGCAAGACCCAAGCGCCTGTCGCCGGGCAACGGCTTTTCGCCCTCCCCATGACGGTGGGGAATTATTGCTCCCACAAGGACGCAAGCTACTACCTGCGCAACCTGCATCCGGTCTCCGGCAAGGCGGACATCCCGGCGGGCTACTACGCCTGCAACGCCATCCGCTACCGCTGTGCGGACTGCGGGCGGCAGTTCGTGAAGCTCTCCATCTTCCTCCCGGTGCGGGAGCAGGAGAAGTTTGAGGAAGCGCTCCTCTTTCGGGAAGGCGAGCTGAACGAAATGGTTCCGTAAAAGAAAAATCGGTGCGAAAGCACCGATTTCTTTTTCATTCCGCCCGCAACCCCGCGAGGGAAGCGGAGGTAACTGCCGGAAGGATGGCTTCCCGCTCGCGGTCGGATAGGGCACGGTAGAACAGCACGTAGCCGTCCACGGCGATGTAGCCTTCGGAAAGCTGCTCCGCCGTGAGCCAATCGCCGTCCGAATGGGTCAGCCCCTTGCGGCGGCGGTCATACCGCCCGACGTCGCCGGGCATGGGGTCGATGATCAGGTAGCGCCCGGTGGCTTCGTCGTAGCCGATGGCTGCCATGAAATGCCCCGGCACGTGCAGCACCGCCGTCTGCCCGGAGCGCAGATGGTCGATCAACGCCTGCGAGCGGATGGTTCCGCCCTGAAAAGAGGTGGCCGTGTAGCCGTATTCCTCGCCGTAGGCTTCGCCGGAATGGTAAAACACCGAGCGATAGGCGCCTTCCACGCCCCCCGCGTTGAGCAGCCCCGCCTTGTTCGCCCAATAGGCGGTTTCCACCAGATCCATCTCACGCCCGGTCAGATAATAGACCGCGTTGCAGATGGAAGCGATGGAGCAGGCGGATTGGGCGATGGTCAGCGTTCCCACCTGCACGTCCTTCCAGCGGTCGTCGCATTGGAGATAGGTGACAGCAAGTCCCGCGGATTCCGCGCGAAGTTGTACCAAACAAAGCGGGATACAGAACGCAAAACACAGAATCGCGCACAAAAGTCGTTTTCGTATGGTCATCTTTACACCCGTTTTCCCAGACGTTCCACGGCCTCTTCCTTGAAGGAACGCCAGCAGCCGTTCTCCAACGCGTCCCGGATCTGCTCCATCAGGCGGTTGTAGAAATACAGGTTATGCAGCACGCACAGGCGCATGGCAAGCATCTCCCGCGCCTTGAACAGGTGCCGGATGTACGCGCGGGAATAGCTGCGGCAGGCGGGGCAATCGCAGGCAGGATCCAGCGGAAGCGGATCCTCCGCGAACTTGTTGTTATTCAGGTTCAGCAGTCCTTCGGAGGTGAACAGGTTGCCGTGCCGGGCATTGCGGGAGGGCAGGACGCAGTCGAAGAAGTCCACGCCCCGGTCCACCGCTTCCAGAATGTTCAGCGGCGTGCCTACGCCCATCAGATAGCGCGGGCGGTCGGCAGGCATATAGGGTTCCACTTCCTCGATGATCCGGTACATCTCCTCCGCCGTCTCCCCCACGGCGAGCCCGCCGATGGCGTAGCCCTCCAGATCCAGCTCCGCGATCTGCTTCATGTGGCGGATGCGCAGGTCGGCATACACGCCGCCTTGATTGATGCCGAAAAGCATCTGGTGGGGATTGACCGTCTCCGGCAGGGCGTTGAGGCGGTTCATCTCCTCCCGACAGCGGTAGAGCCAGCGCACGGTGCGGTCGCAGGAGCGGTCGATATAGCTATGCTCCGCAACCGAGGAGGGACATTCGTCCAGCGCCATGGCGATGGTAGAACCAAGATGCGATTGAATCTGCATGCTGATTTCCGGGCTCATGAAGATGTGCGCGCCGTCCATGTGGGACTGGAAATGTACGCCTTCCTCCTTGATGTTGCGGAGTTTGGCGAGGGAAAACACCTGAAATCCCCCGGAATCCGTCAAAATCGGGCGATCCCAGTTGAAAAAGCGATGCAGCCCGCCCATGCGGTAGATGAGGTCATCTCCCGGACGGACGTGCAGGTGGTAAGTGTTGGAAAGCTCCACCTGACAGCGGATTTGCCGCAGGTCGTCGGTGGAGACGCCCCCCTTGATGGCAGCGCTGGTGCCTACGTTCATGAACACCGGCGTCTGGATCTCGCCATGCACGGTATGGAAGACGCCGCGCCGGGCGGCGCCGTCTTTTCGCAGGATTTTGAATGACATAGGTATCTTTTCCCCCCACTTATCTGTCAAAGTAGCCTTCCAGCTCCCGACGGGGCAGACGATGCAGTACCGGTCGTCCGTGGGGGCAGAAGCGCAGGGATTCATCCTCCAACAGCCGTTTCACGATCCATTCGTTGTGGGCAGGATCGTTGGGAATCCCCGCCTTCAGCGCCGCCTTGCATGCCACGGTGAACAGGGCGCGGTCGCATTTTTCGGCAAAGGAAACGCGGCTGCCGCCGATCAGTTCGGAAGCGAAGGTTTCCAACAGCGTTTTGAGTTCTTTCGTGCCCGCAAGCGTCGCCGGGACGGCGCGGACCAGCAGGGTGTCGCTGCCGAAAGGTTCGATCTCAAAACCGAATTCCGCCAGATACGCGGCGTTTTCCAAAAGGAGATCCACCTCTCCCGGCAACAGGGTGATGGGGATGCCGGAAAGCAAGGTCTGGCTATGTACCTCCTTGCGGGAGGCGAGCTGTTCGTACAAAATGCGCTCGTGGGCGGCGTGCTTATCGATGAACAGCACTTCCGCTTCCGTCTCCACGATCAGGAACGCGTCGTAGGCTTCCCCCAGCAGCTTCCAGTAAGGGCGTTCGTCCAGTTGCAGTTGTTGGGGTTCGGCGGGCTGTTCCGCCGCCTTGCGTTCTTCCTCGGTGGGCTGCGCCACCCGCAGGAGGGGTTCCATGGCGAGGTCCTCCTCCCCGATACCGGCGGAGAAGGTTCTGGGTTCCTTCGGCGCAGACGGAGCGGAGGTTTCCTTCGCCTTCGCGGCGGCAAACATGGCGTTGGCCGCAAGGACGGCCTGCCGTTCCGACATAGAAAGCGGCGATGCGGGTCTCGCGTGGGGAGGTGTGATCGGAGCGGAGCGGGTTTCCGTTTGCGGAACCGTCTGTACCTCCGCAACAGCCTCCTCGGGGTTGGCTTTTCCGGTGTCGGACAAACGGTTCTTCACCGCGTAGTAGACCGCGGAAAATACCGGCCGCTCGTCGGCAAATTTGATCTCCAGCTTCGCGGGATGGACGTTCACGTCCGTCAGACCCAAAGGCATATCGATGAACAGCACCGCGCCGGGGTATTTGCCATGCGGCAGATAGGAGCGGAACGCCTCCTCCAGCGCCGCCATGGCGGTTTTAGAGCGGACGGGGCGCCCGTTGACGAAAAAGAATTGCATGGTGCGGCTGCCCCGCGCCTGATCCGGCGAGGTGACGAAGCCGAACGCCCGCACGCTCTCCACCGTAGTGTCCACCGGGAGCAAACCGGTTGCGAACGCCTTGCCATAGACCGCATAGATGGCGGGCAGCAGTTTGCCGTCCCCGGCGGTGTAGAAACGTCTCTCTCCTTCCACGGAGACGCTGAAGGACACGTCCGGGCGAGAAATCGCCGCGCTGGAAGCGACGGCAACGCAGGCGGACGCCTCGGTGGCGTCCCGCTTCAAAAATTTCTGCCGGGCGGGGGTGTTGTAAAACAGGTCGCGGACGATCACCGACGTACCCTCCGGGCAGCCGGTGTCCACCATGACCACCCCGTTTTCGTCTGCCGTCAGACGGGTGCCGACAGTCTCCTCCCGGGCACGGGAGATGATCTCCGTGCGGGAAACCGAGCTGATGGCAGCCAGCGCTTCCCCGCGGAAGCCGTAGGTGGCGATCTCTTGCAGATCCGCGCCGTCGCAAATCTTGGAGGTGGCGTGGCGCAGCAGCGCTTTGGGCATATCGTCCCGATAAATGCCGCCGCCGTTATCCGTGACTCGCAGGAAGGAGCGTCCGCCGCCCTTGATCTCCACGGAGATGCGAGTGGCGCCAGCGTCCAGCGCATTTTCCAGCAGTTCCTTCAGAGCGCTGGCGGGTCGATCCACCACTTCCCCGGCGGCAATGCGGTTGGCGGTTTGCGCTTCCAGTATGTTGATGATGCCCATGCGGTCACCCCCTCTTTTATAACAGTTTCTTCAATTCAAACAGCAAGGTCATCGCCTCGTAAGGCGTGAGCAGATTCAGATCCGTTTCCCGCAGCTTGTCCGCGATGGCGTTCGCGGAAAGGTCGCCAAAAGTGACGTTATCACTTTCGGTGATGTTGTCGCTCTTCGGCATGGGCGCAACACCCGCTTCCAAAAGCTCCGCCAAGACCTGTTTGGCGCGGTTCACCACGGCGGAAGGAACCCCCGCGAGGGCCGCGACCTCGATGCCGTAGCTGTCGTCCGCCGCGCCCCGCACGATCTTGCGCAGGAACATGATGTCGTTCCCCCGCTTTTTGGCGGCGATATGGTAGTTGACCACCCCGGGCAATGCGCCCTCCAGATCGGTCAATTCGTGGTAATGGGTTGCAAACAGGGTCTTTGCGCCGATCT
Organism: Oscillospiraceae bacterium; assembly: GCA_022508745.1. GTDB lineage: Bacteria > Bacillota > Clostridia > Oscillospirales > CAG-382 > Coliplasma. The sequence goes on from JAFLUP010000022.1 coordinate 28,624, forward strand.
TCTTGCAGGTATGCTCCGCCACCGCGCGGGCGATGGACATCCCGTCGTATGTAGAGGTGCCGCGCCCGATCTCGTCGTAAATGATCAGGCTGCGGGGAGTGGCGTTTTTCAGGATCTCCGCCACCTCATTCATCTCCAGCATGAAGGTGGAGTTGCCGGACGCCAGATCGTCCGACGCGCCGATGCGGGTGAAGATACGGTCCACGATGCCCACCCGCGCCTCCGTCGCCGGAACGAAGGAACCCATCTGCGCCAGCACCGTGATGAGCGCCACCTGCCGCATATAGGTGGATTTCCCCGCCATATTCGGACCGGTGATCAGCAGCAGGCGGTTCTGTTTGTCCAGCGCGCAATCGTTGGGGACGAAGTAGCTGCCCTCCAGAAAGCGCTCCACCACCGGGTGGCGGCCGCCCTTGATCTCGATGCAGTCGGAGCCGTCCACCTCCGGGCAGACGTAGTTCTGTTCCCGGGCGATCTCCGCGAAGGAGCAAAGCACGTCCAGTTCCGCGATGGCGACGGCGGTTTCCTGTAATTTGACGAGGGATTCCAGCACGAACTCCCGCAGGGAGCAGAACAGCTCGTATTCCAGCGCACAGTCCCGATCCTTCGCGCCCAACACGCGGGCTTCCATGTCCTTCAGTTCCGGCGTGACGAAGCGCTCGCCGGTGGTCAGGGTCTGGCGGCGGATGTAATCCTCCGGCACTTGCCCCAGGAAGGAGCGGGAGACCTCGATATAGTAGCCGAACACCCGGTTGTAGCCCACCTTCAGGGAGCGGATACCGGTGCGTTCCCGTTCCGTCTCCTCGATTTTGGTGATCCAGCTTTTGCCGTCCTCCATCATGGAGCGCAGCTCGTCCACCGCGGCGTTGCAGCCGGGCTTGATGATGCCCCCATCCTTGACGGTCAGCGCCGGCTCCTCGGAGATGGTCTCATAGATGGCTTTGGAGACTTCTTCCAGCGCATCCATACGTCCGCAGAGATCCAAAAGACGGGGCGCTTTGCAGCCCTCGATCTGCTTTTGCAGGGCGGGAACTTGTTTCAGGGTGCGTTCCAGCGCCTTGAGGTCCCGGGCGTTGGCGGTGCCGTAGACCAGTTTGGTGGTGAGCCTCTCCACATCCACGGTACTGCGTAACAGCGACATCAGCTCGTCCCGCAGGATGGAATCGTCGAACAGCTCCTGCACCGCCGCCTGTCTGGCGCGGATGGCGACGCTGTTCAGTAGCGGGCGTTCCATCCACTTGCGCAGCAGACGCGCTCCCGCCGCCGTGCGGGTGCGGTCGATCGCCCAGAGCAGACTGCCCTTGCGCTCCCCGCTCCGCAGGGTCTCGCACAGTTCCAGATTGCGCCGGGAGAAGCTGTCGATGCCCAGATAGCTTTCCGCCTCGTAAAAGACGGGAGTTTTCATGTAATGCAGATCCGTCCGCTGGGTGCGTTCCAGCAACGTCAGAAGGGCGCCCACGGCGGTGACGGCATAGGGACGGTCCGCCGCCGGTTCCCCGAACAGGGAACGATAGGAGCCTTCCGCCCGCGCCTGCTCGAAGGCGGAGGCGTCCAGCGGCGTCAACAACGCACGGTAGCGCTCGGAAAGCCGTTTGGCAAAGGCTTCATCCAACGTGGGAGCGTGCACCAGTTCCCGGGGGGCATAAGACGCCATCTCGGAGATCAAACGATCCTCCGCCCGGTCCCCTAACAGCTCCGTAGCGAACACCTCGCCGGTGGAAACGTCCGCGAAGGTCACGCCGTAGCCGTCTATCCCGTCGCAGATGCAGCAGATATAGTTGTTTTCCCCTTCCCGCAGGAAGCCGCCCTCAAAGACGGTGCCGGGGGTGACGATGCGGGTGACGCCCCGCTTGACCAGCCCCTTCGCCGTGGAGGGATCCTCCAACTGATCCACGATGGCGGCGCGGTAGCCCTTTGCCACCAACTTTGCCAGATATTGATCCAGCGCGTGGTGAGGCACGCCGCACATGGGCGCACGCTCCGGCAGACCGCAGTCCTTGCCGGTCAGCACCAGTTCCAGTTCCCGGGACGCCACCTTCGCGTCCTCGAAAAACATCTCGTAGAAATCCCCGATGCGCATCATGACGATGCAATCCGGGTTCTGCGCTTTGATCTCGTTGTACTGCACCATCATGGGGGAGAGTGCCATAGGGAAAACCTCCGAATTTGGGATTTTTAACGGGGTATTAGTGGCAACCGGAGCAAGAAGAGCAATTCCCTCCGCAGGCGCCGCCTTCCACGGCTTCCGGCTGTACGATGGATTGCACGCCGTGGTTGATCTCGTTTACGATCTCGGAGATGACCTGTTCCGCCTCCTGCATGGCAAGCATATGCTCGTTGCGCAGGATCTCGTCGTACAGCTCCTTCAGCTTCGCCGTGATCTGTCCGATCAACTCCTGATCCCGCTCCGGCTTTGCGCCCTCGTCCCGGAGCAGCTGCCCCTGCACGTTGTACTGGTTCACCAGCGCGATCAAGTGCCCGTCGGAAATATACGCCTCCTTGGCGTTCAGATACTTCACCACCGGCTCGCTGTTCCGCAGGACGGTGAGGAAGGTTTCCAGTGCGTTTTTCAGTTCTTCGTTCATGGTGATTTCCTTTCTAAATGATTGTACCGGCAAGGGCGTACTGCTTCGCCGTGTCAATCTTCACCTCGCAGAACTGTCCCGCCGGAACGGGGCGGTCGAAGGTGACGATCTTGTTTTGTGTGCTTCTCCCCACCGGCGTGCCGCTCGCATCTTCCCCGTCGGAAAGCACCCGCAGGGTTTTCCCCAGATACGCGTCGTTGCGCTTCTGGGCGATCTCGTTTTGCACGTCGGAAAGGTAGGTGAACCGACGTACCTGCTCCTCGTGGGGGATCTGCCCCTCCATCTCCGCCGCTTTCGTCCCGGTGCGGGGGGAGTACAGGAAGGTGAAGAGCATATCGAACTCCACCTGTTTGACAAGCTCGACGGTTTCAAGGAATTCCGCCTCCGTCTCCGTGGGGAAGCCCACGATCACGTCCGAGGTCAGCGCCGCGTCCGGCAAGGCGGCTTTGATCTTCAGCGCCTTTTCGATGTATTGTTCCCGGGTATACCGGCGGTTCATGCGATGTAAAATCCGGTCGTTTCCGGATTGGAATGGAAGGTGGAAGTGCCGCGCGATGCGGTCGTTCCCCGCCATGACGGAGATCAGTTCCTCCGACGCGTCCTTCGGGTGGGAGGTCATGAAGCGCAGCCAGTAGTCCCCGTCCATTTGCGCGGCACGCTCCAACAACTGCGGGAAGGAAAGCTCCCCACGATAGGAATTGACGTTCTGTCCCAGCAGCATGATGTCCCGGTACCCGCTTTCCGTCAGCTCGCGAACCTCTTGCAGCACCGCATCCGAAGAACGGCTGCGCTCCCGCCCGCGCACATAGGGCACGATGCAGTAGGAGCAGAAGTTATTGCAGCCGTACATGATGGTCACCAGCGCCCGATAGGAACTGGAACGCTGTACCGGCGTGCCTTCGCTGAGCTCCCCGAACTCGTCGTGGGGCAGGTCGCTGACGTAATGCTTCTGCCCGCGGCTTCCCAGCGCGTTCGCCACGATCTCCGGCACCCGATGGTGCATATCCGTGCCGAACAGGAAGTCCACAAAGGGGTAGCTCGCCTTTAGCTGCTGCCGACGGTGCGCCTCTTGCGCCATACAACCGCACATGCCGATGAGCATGGAGGGTCTGCGCTCCTTTTCCTTCTTCATGGAGCCGATCACCCCCAGCACCCGCTGCTCTGCGTGTTCCCGCACCGCGCAGGTGTTGAGGATCACCAGATCTGCCTCCGACAGGGTTTCCGTGAGGGTGTATCCGCAGGAAAGCAGCGCGCCGGCGATGCGTTCGCCGTCCGCTTCGTTCTGTTGGCAGCCGAAGGTGCGCACCAGCGCCTTCTTCCCCGCAAGGGTCTCCCGCAGGGAGCAAGCGATGGCGGCCTGCCGTTCGATCTCCTGTTGACTTACCATATCACGCGAAATAGGTCGCGGCGCAGAGCAGCTGCTCCTTCAGCGCCGGACCGTAGGATCCTTTCGTAAAATCGTCCCGGATGACCTTCCCTGCCGAGGCGGAAGCGTGCAGGAACGCGTCCCCGCCCAGAGAAAGCGCCATATGCCCGGGGAAGAACAGCAGGTCGCCCGGCTTTGCTTCCGCAAGCGGGATCTGCCGCAGGTGTTCGTTTTTGGAAATGTCCGCGTCCCGCCAGATGGTCAGCCCGTTGAGGCGGTACGCCATGAAGCACAGCCCGGAGCAATCCACCCCGGAGGGGGAACGCCCGCCCCAGCGGTACTGCGTACCCAGATAGGAAAGCGCTTCCGTGACGATGCCCTGCCGCAATGCTTCCTCCGTTCCGAGACCGTTCGGCAGCGGGCGGAGATGCTCCTTATGCACATACCAGATGCGTTTGGAGGGCAGCACCGCAAAGCCGTAGCGCTTTTCCGTGTCCGAATAGCCCACGTCCAGCCGACTGCCCCGAGGCAGGGTCATCATGGGGCGGAAGAAGTTGCGGTTCTCGCACAGCAGGTCGCAAAAGGGCACCGAGACCATGCGATTGGGAGCGTGCAGCGGCTCCATCAGCGCCCGACGCTCCACGTAGCCCTCGTAGCCGTAATCCGTGCGGACGCGGGCGAAGGCGCCGGATTCTTCCAGGATTTCACACGTCTCGCCGAACAGCAATTCATCCACCTGTTGGCTCATCAGATCCGGCGCTTCCGTTACGGAAGCCAGCGGATAGCAAACGGTCATCATGCGTATGCGTTCCCCTCTCAAAATTCAAATTATACTTTTTCCGGGCCGTATTTCTCCCATGCCTCTGCGACGGCTTTCGCCACTGCGGGGCGCACGCGGGGGTCAAACGCGTCCGGCAGGATGCGGTCGGGAGTCAGCTCCTCCGGCTTTAACACGGAAGCCAGCGCGTAAGCTGCCGCGATCTTCATTTCCTCGGTGATCTGGGTCGCCCTTGCGTCCAGCGCGCCACGGAAGATGCCGGGGAACGCCAACACATTGTTGACCTGGTTCGGGAAGTCGCTCCGACCGGTACCCACGACGGCGGCGCCCGCCGCTTTCGCTTCGTCGGGAAGGATCTCCGGCGTGGGGTTCGCCATGGCGAACACGATGGCGCCGTCCTTCATCTTGCGCACCATTTCGGGCTTGAGCAGTCCTGCGGCGGAAACGCCGATGAACAGATCCGCACCCTCCACCGCTTCCGCCAGACCCCCGCGCTTGCCTGCGCGGTTGGAGCCTTTGAGCAAACGGGCGCGCTCCTCGTCAAGACCGGGAACGCCGTCGTAGATGATCCCCTTGCGGTTGACGTAGACCACGTCCTTCACGCCCATGCGCTCCAGCATTTTCCCGATGGCGATGCCCGCAGCTCCGGCGCCGCTGACGGCGACTTCCAAGTCCTCCATACGCTTGCCCACCACCTTCAGGGCGTTGAGCACGCCGGCGACCACCACCACAGCCGTGCCGTGCTGGTCGTCATGGAAAATCGGGATATCCGAAACCTCCTTCAACCGCCGCTCGATCTCGAAACAGCGGGGAGCGGAGATATCCTCCAGATTCACGCCGCCGAAGGAGCCGAGCAGCAGCTCCACCGTGCGGACGA
>JAFLUP010000023.1:0-15953 GCA_022508745.1 Oscillospiraceae bacterium
GAGATGATTTTCGGATCATCTCCCTTTTGGCTGTTGTATTGGATTCCTTTGTTTTCGGCTTTACGCCATTTTTACGCCATTCTGGCGTTGACCTACGTGGACTTATGAAATCCCGGCACCGTATTCCGATGCCGAGTTTCATTTGTATACGATCCTTTCTCGTGCTAAAAAGCCAATACGGTTCATACAAATCACATCGGTCCTCTTTTTTCAATAGGCGCGGGCGCATTTGTCGCGTTGGGGGACAGGTTTTTCGGGGGAGCCGGATAGCAGTCCCCCTTTTCTGATCATGACGGGAAAATCTTTTTTGAAAAGGACTTGCGTTTTTTCGAGGAGGCGTGTTATAATCTATTCGGTATCAACAGAGTGCCGGAGTACGGCGGTAGTTAGTAGTTATACGAAAGAAGGAGTGACCGACGGGATGAACAAACAGGCAAAAAAGGTTTGGAGTATCCTCTCCACCCTATTGGTGGTGCTGGTGGTGCTTTGCGCGGTCTTTCTGGTGGGCTCCCGACTTTTGGGGTATCAGGCGTATAACGTGATTTCCGGGAGCATGAGCCCTGCGTATGAGGTCGGGGATCTGATTTACGTCAAAAAAGTGGACGTCAACACCATCCAAGAGGGCGATCCGATCACCTTTGTCCTCGATGAGAACAAAACCGTGGCGACCCACCGTGTGGTCGCAGTGGACGCCGAGAACCAATGCTTCTATACCAAGGGGGAGACCAACAACGTGGTGGATCCTCCCGTCCATTTCAACAACGTGATCGGTGTGCCGAAGTTTTCCATCCCGTTTTTGGGCTATGCGGCGGACTTTATGCAGCACCCGCCGGGGCTCTACATCACCATCGGGATTTTTTTGGCGCTGATCGTCCTCCTGTTCCTTCCCGAGCTGCTGCGCAAGAGGAAAACGGCGAAGGCGGGCGCGGGGAACGAAGCGGCGCCGGAAGAAGCCGAACGCCAGGCAGAGGCCGCGGACACCGCGGAACCGGGTTCGTCCACGGAGCCGGATGAGATAAGCGAATGAATTCGTCAAACGGAAAATTTGCGAAGCCCTGCGTGCATAAGCGCCGGGCTTTTCTTTTTCTGAAGCAATAAAAATTTTATTCATAATTAGGATTTAAAAAAACATACACATTCTTTTCATAATCCCTTGACAGAAGGAGAAATATGCGGTATAATACAAATAGAAAGAAATAAATTTCCGCGTGGGGCGGTATGTATCTTCATAAACGGTTAACGCCGGTAGAGGGGGAGAGGTTTGTATGGCAACGAGAATTCTTTGCATCGATGACGATAGCAACATTTGCGATCTGCTCAATCTGTATTTGCAGAAAGAGGGGTATGAGGTCCGCACCGCCTGCGACGGGCAGGAGGGCGTTGCACTGTTCCGCACTTACGAACCAGATCTGGTGCTTCTGGATATCATGATGCCGCGCATGGACGGCTGGCAGGTTTGTCAGGAGATCCGCAAGCTCTCTTCCAAGCCCGTTATCATGATAACGGCAAAAGGGGAAACCATTGATAAGGTGCTGGGGCTGGAGCTGGGCGCGGACGATTTCATCGTCAAACCTTTCGATATGAAAGAGGTTTGCGCGCGCATCCGTGCGGTGCTGCGCCGCTACGCAAAGCACGACAGCGCCGAAGGCGACGTGGTGAGGTTTGACAATCTGGAGATCTCGCATCAAAAATATGAGTTGAAGGTCAAAGGAAAGACGGTGGATCTGCCGCCGAAGGAGCTGGATCTCGTCTACTTCCTTGCGTCCAATTACAACCGGGTGTTCACCCGGGATCAATTACTGGATAAGGTCTGGGGCTTTGACTATCTGGGCGATAGCCGGACGGTGGACGTCCATATCAAGCGCCTGCGGGAGAAGCTGGAGGGCGCATCCGACAAATGGACGCTGAAAACCATCTGGGGCGTCGGCTATAAGTTCGAAGTCGCGGAGGATTGACCGCGCATACCCTGTAAAGGGAAAAGCTTTTATTCTAACAAACAACGCAGGTGCCGGATTGCTCCGGCACCTTGTAGTTTTATTTTCCGGAAAGGTCGTTTTCTATGTTGAACGCGATCCATCAGGCGTTGCAGGGCGCGTCTCCTGTGGCGACTGTGATTATTTCCGTTGCGTTCATGCTGATCTGCGGCTTTGCCATGACACGGCTGACCAAGTTGCTCCGGCTGCCCAACGTGACGGCGTACATTCTCACCGGCATCCTGCTCGGTCCCTACTGCCTGCGGTTGATTCCGCAGGATGTGATCGACGGGATGGATTTTCTTTCGGACATCGCGCTGGCGTTCATCGCCTTTTCCACGGGGGAGTTTTTCCGCTTCTCGGTGTTAAAAAAGAACGGCGTAAAAGTGCTGGTGATCACCCTGCTGGAGTCGCTCCTCGCCTCTGCATTGGTGTTCGTCGTGCTGTATTTCCTGCTGCATTTGAGCTTGGCGTTCTCCGTGGTGCTGGCGGCGCTGGCGGCGGCTACCGCTCCCGCTTCCACGGTCATGACCATCCGGCAGACCGGCGCGAAGGGGGATTTCGTCAACACCCTGCTGCAGGTGGTGGCGCTGGACGACATCGTGGGGCTGATCGCTTACAGCGTGTCCATCTCGCTGGCGCTGTCCTTCCTTTCGGCGGAGGCGGTGTTCCGCATCGGGGACGTGGCGCGTCCGCTGCTCATCAATCTGGGCGTCCTGCTGTTGGGCGGGCTGTTCGGGTTGTTTATGAAGATGCTGATGCCCAAAAAGCGTTCCACGGATAACCGGCTGATCATTTCCATCGCGCTGCTGTTCAGTTTTTGCGGTGTCTGCGCGATGCTGGATATTTCGCCGCTGCTGGGCTGTATGTCCATGGGCACGGTGTATATCAACGTCACCGACGACGACAAGCTGTTCAAGCAGCTCAACTACTTTAGCCCGCCGATTCTGCTGCTGTTTTTCGTGCGGTCCGGGCTGAATTTCAAGCTGGACGCGCTGATCGGCACCTCCGGCTCGGTGGGAAGCGTGCCGCTGCTGGCGGTGGGCGTGCTGTATTTCTTCGTGCGCATCGTGGGGAAGTATTTCGGCGCGTTTTTCGGTTGCTGTTTTGTAAAAAAGCCGAAGGAAGTGCGCAATTATCTGGGGCTTGCCCTCATCCCGCAAGCGGGAGTCGCCATCGGGCTTGCGGCGCTGGGGGCGCGGACGCTGGGCGGGGAGACGGGCGTCGCTTTGCAGACCATCATTCTCGCTTCCAGCGTGCTGTATGAGCTGATCGGTCCCGCCTGCGCGAAGCTGTCGCTGTATCTTTCCCATTCCTATTCGGATAAGCTGGAGGATCTGGTCCCCGTGGAGGAAACGGCTCCCGGCGGAAGGCAGAAGACCTCCGTGGAATTGCTCATCGAGCGCATCAAGGGAATTCAGGAGACCATTCCGCCTCCCACGGAGCCGACCGCAGAAGAGCAGGCGTTCACCGAGGCGGCGGAGGAGATGTATGAACAGCTTCGCCCCGCCCGACGACAGTCGTTTTTCCGTAGACACTGATCCATGCAGAAAGGAACATATCTCCCATGAATAACCTGTTTTCCATCGTCGATCCCGTCGCGAAACTGTTGGGCGATTGGGCGGTTGCGATTAACCTATATTCCATCCTCCTGCGCACGGCGCTTTCGCTGCTTCTTGCGGCGGTCATCGGCTGCGAGCGCTCCAGCAAGCGGCACGCAGCGGGACTTCGCACCTTTATGCTGGTCTCCCTCGCCTCCACTGTGGCGATGCTGCTGGATCTGTATTTGCTGGAAAGCTCCGGGCAGGGGATCTTCCTGCTTTCGGCGGCGGCGATCATCGGTATCGCCATCGTTTCGGTCAATTCCGTGCTGTATTCCTCCCGCAACCAGATCAAAGGGCTCACCACTTCGGCGGGGCTTTGGGCGTGCGGGATCCTGGGGCTCGCCATCGGCGCAGGCTTCTATACCGTGACGTTGGTGACGTTTCTGGCGCTGCTGTGTAGCCTGTCCTTCTTCCCGAAGTTCGAGGTCTACCTCAAGAACCGCTCCAATCATTTCGAGGTGCATCTGGAGCTGAAGAACGTCAGCTACCTGCAAAACTTCGTGACCACCATCCGGGAGCTGGGGCTGACCATCGACGATATCGAGATGAACACCGCATACGTCCATTCGGGGTTGAGCGTTTACTCCGTCTCCATTTCCATCGCAAGCGAGGAGCTGCGCAAGTACAAGACCCACGCGGAGATCATCGAAGCGCTGCGGTCGCTGGAGTATATCTATCATATTGAGGAAATGCGCTGACCTTTTTCGCGGAAAAAGCGGCATAAAAACAAACACCCTGCAGGGATTTCACGCCTTGCAGGGTGTTTCTGTTGAACGGTATATGTTTACCGGAGCGCGATGACTTCGATCTCTACCAGTGCGCCCTTGGGGAGCTTGGCCACTTCCACGCAGCTGCGGGCGGGCTTGCCGGTGAAGTGCTTTTCGTACACCCCGTTAAACGCGGCGAAATCTCCCATGTTTTGCAGGAAACAGGTGGTTTTCACGACTTTTGTCAAATCACTGCCCGCCGCTTCCAGCACGGCGGAAAGATTTTTGATGACCTGCTCCGTCTGTTCGACGATACCGCCGTCCAGCAGCGCGCCGGTCTCCGGCAGGAGCGGGATCTGCCCGGAAGTGTAGATCATGCTGTCGGTGACGATGGCTTGAGAATAGGGACCGATGGCGGCGGGAGCGTTTTTGGTTTGGATGATGTTCATGGCGTTCTCCTTTTCTATCAATACGGCTTCGTGGTGAAATGGATGGCAAAGCCGAGGAATTCGTCGGCAAGATAGGCGAAGGTCGCCTTCCCCGCAGGGTTGCGGACGATGCTGGATTCGTCTATGGCGTAGCCGCGCTGGGTGAGATGGTAAATCGCGCGGTCCACGTCGTAGGTGGCGATGGCGATGTGCCCGTTTGCTCCGCGGTCTTTTCCTTTCATGACTTCAAAGGGGCCCACGAAATAGGAGACGGGGATCTCCCGCGTGCCGAAGCCGAAGATGGCGTCCAGCAGGGAAGCGGTCTTTTTGGCTTCTTCCTCGGAGGGGGCGTTGATCCCGATGTGCTTCAGCTCAAAGCCCAGCATGAGGGAAACGGCTTTGCACGTCCGCTCGCGGATCTCGTCGAAGTCGCCCGCCTCGATCAGCGCGTCGTTGACCATGAAGGAGCCGCCGCAGGCGAAGATCTTGCCGAAGGAGAGGTATTGCAGCAGGTTCTTCTCGCTGATGCCGCCGGTGGGCATGAAACGGACGTTCCCGTAGGGGGCGGACATAGCTTTGATCATGGGCAGACCGCCTGCCGCTTCCGCCGGGAAGAACTTGACGTGATCCAGCCCCAGCGACAGCGCCGTTTCGATGTCCGACGGCGTGGCGCAGCCGGGGACGATGGGGTAGCCCTTTTCCAGGCAGTATGTGACCACCGACGGGTTCAGCCCGGGGGAGACGAGGAAGTCCGCACCCGCTTTCATGGCGTCGTCCGCCTGCGTGGTGGTCAAAACCGTGCCCGCGCCGATGAGCATGTCGGGGTAGGCTTCGCGGATCTTGGCGATGGCCTCCGCGGCGCAGGGGGTGCGGAAGGTGATCTCCGCCGCGTTCAGCCCGCCGTCCCGCAGGGCTGCGGCGAGGGGGAGCGCGTTTTCCGCGTTCGTGATCTTAATGACCGGGATCAGCCCGGTGCGTTCCAATCTGGTATAGAGATCCAAGGGGGATTCCTTCTTTCAAGTTGGTTCTTTGTGGGTATCATAGCACACTTGCGGCTATTTGTCAACTCTCACCGGATCTCCTGCTCCAGCGCGTCGAACTCCGGCGTGGAGAAGAAATCTCCCAGCGTGATCTCCAGCCCGTCGCACAGTTTCTTGATCGTGACGATGGAGATGTCCCGCCGGTTTGCGTCCATCATGCTGTATACGGTGGACGGCGTAACGCCCGACAGCGTCGCCAGTTCGTTGGGTTTGATGTCTTTCTCTTTGCACAGCGTTTGGAACCGCTGCACGACCATATCTTTGACTGCCATAGTATCACCTCATTAAAAATCATACCTTTTTACACGCAGATGCGTATACGCACTTGCGTAATTTCGAAAAATGTTTTATAATACGTTTAGGAGGTGAATGTAATGGCAGATTATCAGAAAATGTACTATCTTCTTTGCAGCGCAGCATCTAAAGCGATCGATGCGTCCCCTGAGGAAGCAAAGCAAATTTTGCGTATTGCTCTACTTGAGGCAGAGGAACTGTATATCGGTACCTGCGGAGAGGAGAATGGGGAAGATAAGTCGTGTCCGCAGGAATAGCGTGTAGATGTATGCGCTCTTTTCTTGGGAGTAGCTTTTCTTATATTTGTGTTCGTCACAACCGTTCGTTGTAAAAAACACGCAAAAAGAAACTTTGCGGTTCTTGAAAACGGGACGAAAATGGGTATAATGAGAGACAGGATAAGCGCTTATCACTTCTATTTTACGGAGGTATTCTATGGAAATCAACCTGAAAGACACTTTGCGCACGTTGCGGCAGAAGAAAAACGTGACGCAGGAAGCGCTCGCGGCGCATCTCGGCATCACGCAGCAATCCGTTGGGAAGTGGGAGCGGGGAGAGGGATTCCCGGATATTACACTGCTCCCGCGCATCGCACTGTACTTCGACGTGACCGTCGATGACCTTTTGGACGTCGGCAAAGCACGGATCGAGGAAAAGATCCAGGCGTATATGGACGAGGGCAGACGCTTGCTGCGTATGAAACAAAATGAGGAAAATCTTGCCTTGTGGGAGAAAGCATACGGCGAATTCCCCAATGATTGCCGCGTGGTGAACTGTTTGATGCTCGCGATCCAACTTGCGGTGGCTCAACCTTACGCAAAAGAGGATGCGGAACGAATCATCGCTCTCGGTGAGCGGATTTTGCAGGAATCTACGGATACGGCGTTCCGGGAAAATGCGATCATGCTTCTGTGTGCTGTGTACGACAGCCTCGGGGACGAAGAAAATGCGCTCCGATATGCAGATATGGGCGGCAGTATCCGCTCGACGCGGGAAAAATTGCGCGCGAAGGTCCTGAAAGGGAACATCGGCATCGGAACTTGCCAGTCCTATCTTGCCACATTGATCTTTCATGCGGCGCAAGCGGCAGAAGAAATGGTGGACAAAGAGGGGTTTTCCCCGGAAGAAAAAATCGTTGCATACCAATTCGGCATCGACTTATTCAACCTGCTGTTCCCGGACGGTAATATGGGCTTGTATGCAGGGAATCCCTCGCGAAGCGCGTTCCATATGGCTCGGAGCTATGCAGAATTGGGCGACGCGGAAAAGACGCTGGAAGCTCTTGCGGAGAGCGCGAAATACGCAATGATCGCATCCACCGATCAATCCGTACAGCTTACTGCGCCTCTGGTGAATCATCTGAAAATCGACCCGATCATTTGGGCTTCAAACATGAAAGGAAATTACTGCAATTATATCTTGCGGGGGATGGATTGGAATGTCTTTGACTTCGTTCGCGAGGACGAACGCTTCCGACGAATTGTCGAACAGTTAAAGCAATACGCGGAATAACGAAAAACAGACCGGAAGGTGCTTGGCACCTTCCGGTCTATCTCTATCGTGAAAAGGATCGCCCTGTCTCATCCCACTTGAAAGTTTTTGGGGGGGTTAGGGGGGATTTTTTCAAAAAGCCCCCCTAAACGTTCTCCTACTTTCTGCAATCCGGCAGGGAGGCGATGCGGACGAGGATCACGTCGTCCCCGATGCGTTCGACGCAGTCCCACGGGATGGTCAGCCGCTTTTTGGCGGAAAGCATCCCGGCGATGCCCTCTCCCGGCAGGACCAGTCTCACCACCTGCCCGGTGACGTGGTTGACCTCCAGATCGCAGATGCAGCCCAGCGCCGAACCGTCGCAGACGTTGATGACTTCTTTGTTTTTCAGCGAGGAAAACATACAGATCACGGGAGCACATCCTCCTTCCCCGTGCGGGCGCCTGCTCATAACAGGATGCAGATCAGCCCGCCGCTGCCCTCGTTGATGATGCGCTGGATGGTGCCGGTGATCTTCGTCCGCGCATCCGCCGGCATGTGCGCCAGCTTGCTGGTCAGCCCTTCGCTGACCAATTCGTGCAGGGTTTTGCCGAACATATTGGAATCCCAGATGGCCTGCGGGTCGGCCTCAAATTCCTTGAGCAGGAAGCGTACCAGCTCCTCGGACTGGCTTTCGGTGCCCACCATGGGGCTGACCTCCGTCTGGATGTCCGCCTTCATCATGTGGATGGAGGGAGCGGAGGCTTTGAGCTTCACGCCGTAGCCTCCCGGCTGCTTGACGATCTCCGGCTCTTCCAGACGCATATCCTCCACCGTGGGCATGACGATGCCGTAGCCGGTGGCCATCACGTCGTCGATGGCGGCGGCGACCTTGTCGTACTTTCGCTTGACGTCGGCAAGCTCGGTCATGATCTGCATGAGCGCCTGTTCGTCCTGGATCTCAAATCCGCTTCGCTCCCCGAGGATGCGGTAGAAGATGGCGTCCGGGATGCGGATCTCCACCGTGGCGCTGCCGTCTCCGAGCCGAATGGCGTCCAGCCGCGCCGTGACCGCGCCGTCCTCCAATTTCAGCGAATCGAAGGCGGGGCGCACGTCGCCGACTTTGCAGAGGGTTCGTACGCAGTCGCCGATGGAGCCGAACAACCGCTGGCGGAGACTGTCCTGTTCCTCCAACACGTCCAGCCAGCCGGGCATTTGCAGCCGGACTTCCCGGATGGGGAACTCGTACAGCACGTTTTTGAGGATCTCCCGGATCTCGTTTTCGCCCATCTCGATACAGTTGATGGGGATGATGGGGACATGGTACTGCTCCTCCAGATCCGTGCAGAGCGCCAAGGTCTGGGGGGCGGACGGGCGGGCGCAGTTGAGCACCACGGCGAAGGGCTTTTTCAGCGCTTGCAGCTCCGCCACCACCCGTTGCTCCGCTTCCAGATAGCTTTCCCGGGGGAGCTCGCCGATGCTGCCGTCCGTCGTGACTACAATGCCGATGGTGGAATGTTCCCGGATGACCTTCTCCGTTCCCATCTCCGCCGCTTCCTCAAAGGGGAGCGGTTCCTCTGACCACGGGGTCATGACCATGCGGGGCTGCCCTTCCTCCGTGGGACCGATCACGCCGGGGATGATGTACCCCACGCAGTCGATCAGCTTCATGCGGAAGGAAGCGCTGCCGTCCAGATTGACCGTCGCCGCTTCCTCCGGGATGAACTTGGGCTCAGTGGTCATGACCGTGCGCCCGGAGCCGGATTGCGGCATTTCGTCTTTGGCGCGCTCGCGGATGTACTCCCCCTCGATGTTCGGCAGGATCAGCTGCTCCATGAATTTCTTGATCAGGGTGGATTTCCCCGTGCGCACCGGACCGACCACGCCGATGTAGATGTCGCCGCCGGTCCGTTCGGCGATGTCCTGGTAAATGGATTGCTCCAGCATACAATTCCCTCCGATGATGGTTTGGTTCCAATGTCTTTGCATTTCATCCTATGAAAAACGCGGTGCCTTTATGCACAAAGGGGCAAAAGTGTTCGTTTTTCTCTTGCTTTTTATGAAAGGAAATGCTACAATGGTACCATCCAAAACGAGAGGGGGACGCGGTGTGACACGTCTGCGCAGATTCTGGCGGCGCTTCCGGCGCACGCGTCTGTGCCTTGTGCTGGCGGCTTTTCTGCTGCTTGCTGTCCTGTGCGGGGCGGAGTATCTGTTCTCCAATCGTTTGTCCTTCTCCCTTTCCGGGTATTCGGAGACGGTTCTGCCGCTGGACGGCGCGATCCTGCAGAAAAACGCGTCCTTCGCGGAGGGCGGCATCCTGCTGGAGGAAGGCGCCCGCGTCGTTTTCCCGAACGTGGAGGCGGAGACCGCCGACGTGGCGGTCACGGCTTCCTCCGGGGAGCTGCAGATCGTGGAGATCACCGTTTCCGTTCGCGATGACGCCAGCAAGAAGGAATACCGCACCAAGGCGGACGGGCGGCTGTATACGGACGAAACCGCGTTCCTCCGCCTGCGTTCCGCCGGGGAAGTCAAGGAACTGCTGCTGCAATGCAACTCCGAAGGACCGGTGCTGCTGACGGAGGTGGCGCTCAATCGCCGCCCGCCGGTGCGCTTTTCGGTGATCCGGGTGCTGTTGGTGTACGCGCTGATCGTCTCCCTGTGGGCGATCCGGCATTTCCGCCTGTGGAAGGTGATATACGCCCCTCAAAACAACCGTCACCGGCTGGCAGGTCTGCTTTCCCTTTATCTGTGCCTCGCCACGTTGTTCCCTCTCTGTGCAGGCGCGGGGCTGAAAAAGGTGCCGTACGAGGAGGAACTTCCCAACGCTTACGAGCAACTGTTCAGCGCCATGCTGGAGGGACGCGTGGATCTGGACGTTCCCTTCGACGCAGCGGAACTGGAACAGCTGGAAAACCCCTACGACTACACCGAACGGCTGCTCATCGCGGAAAACGGGTTCGGCCCCTTCTGGGACCGCGCCTACTACGAAGGAAAGTTTTACTGCTACTTCGGCGTTGCGCCGGTGCTTACGGTCTTTTTCCCCGTCTATTTCCTCACGGGGCATACGCCGAATTCGGGGCTGGTGATCCTGCTGCTGTTGCTGCTGGGTACGATCGCCCTCTTCGGGGCGCTGCGTGAATTGCTTCGGTACTTCCGGCTCCGCGTGCCGCTGCTGCTGTTCTGCCTCGGTTTCCCGGCGTTGTTCTTTGGGGTGCTGTTCCCCATGATCGCTTCCTGCCCGGATATGTACTATGTCGCCCTCGCTTCCGGACTGACGTTCCTTTCCGCGACGCTGTATTTTGGCTTTGCGGCGCTGAATTGCCGCAGAAGGGTCCGGCGGCGGGTGTTCTTCGCCCTGTGCGGGCTTTGTCTGGCGCTGACGGCGGCTTCCCGCCCGACGGTGGTGCTGTACGCCGCGCTGCTGATCCCGCCATTCCTTGCGGTGCTGACGGAACGTGGGCGGCAACGCTCCGAAAAGCTGATGGACGTGACGTCCTTCTGTGTCCCGCTGCTGCTCGGCGTCCTGCCGCTTCTGTGGTACAACGCCGTCCGCTTCGGCTCGCCCTTTGCGTTCGGCGCGTCTTATCAGCTCACGTACGGCGATATCCGGCAGAACCGGCTGTCCCTTTCCCTCATCGGGGAGACGCTGATGCACTACTTCCTGCTTGCTCCGCAGCTTTCCGGGCACTTCCCGTATCTGCGCCCCGCTGCGCTGGAGCTGAACACCTACGGCGTGTACTTTTACACCACCCCGAGCCTCGGTGCGCTCTGCTTCCCGCTGGTCTGGACGGGGGGCGTGCAGGGCTTCCTCACCAAAAAGCAGCCGGTCAAAAAGGCGGTGTACCTGCTGGCGCTGGGCGTCCCGTTGGTGGTGGCGTTCTGCGATCTCTGCCTCGGCGGCGTGAATCTGCGTTATCTGGCGGACGTCCTGCTGCCGCTGCTGCTGGTGGGTCTGTTGGTGCTTCTGGAGCTTGCGGGACGCATGAACGAATCCTACAGCGACGGCACGTCCTTCCGCTTCTTCTGCCTTGCGTGGGCGGTGCTGATCGGCACCTTCCTTGTGGGCTTTGCACTGGTGTTCGCCAATGAGCGCAGCTGGATCTATGAAGGATCTCCGGCCGTTTTCCGATTTTTTGAGACTATTTTTTCTTGACATAAAGGAGTTATCGTTATGCAGCTTCGCGTTTTGACCTTCAATATTCAGCATTGCCACCCCTATGTGCAAAAGGAGTGGGACGAGATCGACTTTTCGCTGTTCGCGGATGTGATCCGCTGCTTTGACGCGGACATCGTCGGGCTCAACGAGGTACGGGGAGAGGGGGAGTCGCCTTCCTACCGCGCGCAGGCGCAGATCCTTGCGGAAGCGCTTGGCTACCACGTGTTTTTCGCTCCCGCCATCGAGGTTCCCCGCGGCGGACCTTACGGCAACGCCATTCTTTCCAAATTGCCGCCGTTGAAAACGGAGATCGTTCCCATTCCCGACCCGCCGAAGGATCCGAACCGGTCCTGGTATGAATCCCGCTGCGTGGCGAAAGCGGTATACCCCATGGGCGTCACCATGCTGACCACCCACTTCGGGCTGAATCCGGAGGAGGCGAAGAACGCGGCGGAGACCGTCTGCGCCGAAGTGAAAAAGGCGGAGACCCCCGTGATCCTCACCGGCGACTTCAATCTTCGCCCGGAAAGCCCGATCCTTGATCCCATCCGTGCCCTGCTGAAGGACACGGCGGACGTGTTCTCCCGCCCGCAGTTGTCCTACCCCTCGGATGTTCCGAGGGAGAAGATTGATTATATCTTCACCTCTCCCGCTGTCAAGACGACCTTCGCCACCATCCCGCCGGTGGTCGCCTCCGACCATCGCCCGTATTTCGCGATTTTGGAAATTTGAGAAGCGCAAGAAAAAAGTGCCGATCCTGTGCATCGGCACTTTTCCTTTTGTTGTCAGATCATTTGGAGGAACGCGCGGTGGACGGAAAGGTCGTCGTTCAGTTCCGGGTGGAAGGCAGTGACCAGCTGTTTTCCCTGCCGGGCGGCGACGATCCTGTCGTCCACGGCGGCGAGCGCTTCCGCGTCCCCGCCGACCGATGCAATATAGGGCGCGCGGATGAAGGTCATGGGGATCCTGCCCATCCCTTTGCAGTCCGCGACGGTGTGGAAGCTGCCCAACTGTCTGCCGTAGGCGTTGCGCGTGGCGACGATGTCCATGGTGGCAAAATGCGTGCGCGGATCGTTTTCGATGCGCCCCGCCAACAGCAGAAGCCCCGCGCAGGTGCCGAACACCGGCAGACCGCCCGCGATGCGTTCCCGCAGTGGGTCAAACAGCTCCAGCTCCCGCAGCAGTTTGCCCTGCACCGTGCTTTCCCCGCCGGGCAGGATCAGCCCGTCGAAGGGACGCTCCAGGTCGCTCCTTTGCCGGATCTCAAAGGACGGAACGCCGAGTTTTTCGAGCATCCGTTCATGCTCGATGAACGCGCCCTGAAGCGCAAGTACCGCGACCTGCATGTTTACTTGCCCCGCTCCGCCATCAAAAGCTGAATTTCCTGCTCGTTGATGCCTACCATCGCTTCGCCCAGATCTTCCGATAAGTCTGCCAGCAGTTTGGCGTCGGTATAGTTGGTAACTGCCTGCACAATGGCCGCCGCGCGCTTCTCCGGATTGCCGGATTTGAAGATGCCGGAGCCGACGAACACGCCCTCCGCGCCCAACTGCATCATCAGCGCCGCGTCCGCAGGGGTGGCGACGCCGCCTGCCGCGAAGTTCACCACCGGCAGCTTGCCGTTTTTGTGGACGTACAGCGCCAGCTCATAGGGCACCTGCAGTTGTTTGGCGGCGTCGAACAGCTCGTCGTCGGACAGGGAGGTCAGCCGGCGGATCTCCGATTGCATCATGCGCATATGGCGCACCGCCTGCACCACGTCCCCGGTTCCGGGTTCCCCCTTGGTGCGGATCATGGCGGCGCCCTCGTTGATCCGGCGCAGCGCTTCCCCCAGATCCTTTGCGCCGCAGACGAAGGGTACGTCGAACTTGGTTTTGTCGATATGATACCGGTCGTCGGCGGGGGAGAGGACCTCGCTTTCGTCGATGTAATCGATCTCGATGGCTTGCAGGATTTGCGCTTCCGCGAAATGTCCGATGCGGCATTTCGCCATGACCGGGATGGACACCGCGTTCTGGATGCCTTTGATCATCTTCGGATCGCTCATGCGGGAAACGCCGCCCGCCGCGCGGATGTCCGCCGGGATACGCTCCAGCGCCATGACCGCGCACGCGCCCGCCGCCTCGGCGATCTTCGCCTGCTCGGGCGTGGTGACGTCCATGATGACGCCGCCTTTGAGCATTTGCGCAAGGTTCTTATTCAGTTCGAACCGGTTGTTTTCCATATTGGGTAGTTCTCCTTTTTCAGTTTATTTACATAAAACCTATTTGTATACTATGTTTTAGTATACGCGTCTTTTTTTGGATGTCAAGGGGGAAAATAAACAAAAAAAGGGGGAGAATCCCCCTTTTGTTTGCGCAGGACATATAACATATAGATTTTTTACTTGATGGGCTCGAAATCTGCCGCGCCGTGTTTGCAGAGCGGGCAGATATAGTCCTCCGGCAGTTCCTCGCCTTCGTAGACGTAGCCGCAGACCGTGCAGACGTAGCCCTTCTTGCCTTCGGTTTTGGGCTTGGGCTTGACATTGGCCTGATAGTAGGCGTAGGTCATGGTTTCCGCAGAGGAAAGCACGCGGGACTCGGTTACGCTGCACAGGAACATCCCGTGGGAGCCCAGATCCACGTACTGCTCTACCTTGAGGGAGAGCAGGGCGTTGACGTCCCGGGGAAGGAAGCGCAGTCCGTTGGCGGAGCGCAGCTCCTCGATACCGGCGAACTTGTCCGCCGTGCGTCCGCTCTGGAAGCCGAAGGTTTCAAACATACGGAAGGGAGCGTCCACCGTCAGGCAGTTGACGTTGAGCACGCCGGTCTGCTTGATGACGTGGTGGGAATAGTTCTGCTTGTTGATGGTGACGGCGATGCGGTTGGGGGAATCCGCCACTTGGGACACGGTGTTGACGATGAGACCGTTGTCCTTCTTCCCGTCGTTGCAGGTGACGACATACAACCCGTAGCCGATGCGGTAGAAGGCGGTGGGGTCGTTCTTGTTGGCGGTTTCCTCCTTGCGGGCGAGATAGGTCTGGCAAAGCTCGTCCGCCAGCGCCCGCAGGCCTTCGCGGCTTTCTTCGTTCAGCGCGGAAAGGATGCGCACCGTGTGGGAGGCAAAGGTCAGGTTCTTACAGGGAGCGAGCAGGTCCCGCATCCCCTTTGCGGCAAGGGGCGCCCAGGAGCCGTTCTCGATGAGGGCGACGGTGCGGTTGCGGTAGTTATGCTCCGCGAGGGTATTCAAGAAGGTGTGCATGAAGGGGAAGACTTCCGCGTTGTAGGTGGTGGTCGCAAGGACCAACGTGCCGTAACGGAACGCGTCCTCCACCGCTTCCGCCTGGTCGCAGCGCGCCAGATCGTGCAGGACTACCTTCGGGCATCCCCGGGAAAGCAGCTCGTTTTGCAGCAGTTCAACCGCCTGCCGGGTGTTTCCGTAGACAGAGGTGTAGGCGATGACGATCCCGTCGCTTTCCACGCCGTAGGAGGACCAGAGGTCGTAGAGCCCCAGATAGTAGCCCAGATTGTCCTTCAGCACCGGTCCGTGCAGGGGGCAGATGGTTTGGATGTCCAGCTCAGATGCCTTTTTCAGCAGCGCTTGCACCTGTGCGCCGTACTTGCCCACGATGCCGAAGTAGTATCGCCGCGCTTCGCACGCCCAATCTCCGTCCGGACCGCCGGCGGCCGTATCCAGCGCGCCGAACTTGCCGAAGCCGTCGGCGGAAAACAGCACCTTGTCCGCGCTGTCATAGGTGACCAGCACCTCCGGCCAATGCACCATGGGAGCGGTGCGGAAGGTGAGGGTATGCTTCCCCAGGGAGAGGGTATCCCCGTCCCCCACCACCAGACGGCGGTCGGCGTAGTCGGTGCCGAAGAAGTTCTGCATCATGGCAAAGGCCTTTTCGGAGGCGACGACGGTGGCTTCCGGGTAAAGCTGCAGGAAAGCGGCGACGTTGGCGGAGTGATCCGGCTCCATGTGCTGCACGATCAGGTAGTCAGGGAGGCGGTTCCCCAGCGCATTTTGCAGGCTGTCCAGCCATTCATGGCGGAAGCGTCCGTCCACGGTGTCCATCACCGCGATTTTTTCATCCAGAATCAAATAGGAATTATACGACATCCCTTCCGGGACGACGTACTGTCCTTCAAACAGGTCGATCTCGTGATCGTTGACGCCGATCCAGCGGATGGTATCGGAAATGTGCATAATAGGCTCCTTTCTTTTATTCGGATTTGCGCCGTAAGGCGCAAATCAGGCGTGAAAAAACTGTACCCCAGATGACAGCTTGGGTGATGT
>JAFLUP010000023.1:16053-32569 GCA_022508745.1 Oscillospiraceae bacterium
AAAACTGTACCCCAGATGACAGCTTGGGTGATGTTCACGCCGGGCTCCTTTCTTTTATTCGGATTTGCGCCGCAAGGCGCAAATCAGGCGTGAAAAAGCTGTACCACAGATAACAGCTTTGGTTATGTTCACGCCGGGCTCCTTTCGACAAGAAGTGAGGCGCCGCTGTTGCGACGCCTCTTTGGAATTAGTCCTTCTTCGAGCGCTTGGTGAAGATCAGGGCGAGAATGGCGGCGATGGCAAGACCCAGCGCGATTCCGCCGATCAGGGCGAGCTTACGCTTGTTGCCGCAGCAGCACTTCTTGGGTTCTTCCTCATCTTCGAACACGTCCTCGAGGGCATCCTCCTCCGCGCCGTCCAGTTCGGCCAGCTCTTCCAGCTCGGAAAGATCGGTCAGGTCTTCCAGCTCTTCTTCGGGGGTGGTTTCCAGATTCAGTTCGTCAGTCATTTGGATCCGTTCCTTTCTGTATATTCTTTGTCTTTTTTTCGTTTGTATGCGGGGGAATCGCTCTGCCAACGGCTTGTCCCAGCCGGACATAGGTCTCTTTTCCGGCGAGGCTGTTTAGCAGCAGCTTCCGTTCCGGCAGGACCTTTCCGGGACCCACCAGCAGCACGACGGTGGAACCGCCGAACTCAAAATAGCCCTTTTCTTCCCCGCGGAAGAAATACCTGGGGTGCCGGTTGACGATCTTGCCCACCAGCATCGCGCCTACTTCCACGCAGGCGATTCTCCCGAACCGCTTGCAGTCCAGAAGCGTAACTTCCCGGCAGTTGCGGTGGAACACCGGCAATTTCTCCAGCGCGATGGGGTTGACCGTGTGCAGGGTGCCCCGCAGGAACCAATGCTTCCTCTCCACCCCGTCATCCGGGTAGGAATAGCGGTGGTAATCCTCCACCGAAAGGCGAAAGACGAAGGCATAGCCGTTTTCGTAGCGCTGCGCTTCGCGCTTTGCTTGCTTTGTGTTCCCCAACAGCTGCGCTACCGTATAGGGCGCCTGCTTGACGGGGAACGCCGTTCCCTTCCGCAGCGGGACGATGGTCAGGCGGGAATCCGCCGGAGAAAGCAGTGCATCCTCTGCCCCGTCGGAGGGGGAAAAAGGCTCCTTGCGTTTGCGGGTAAAAAACGCGTTGTAGCTGCGGAGGATATCCCCTTCGAATTGGGCGGGATCCACCTTCCACGCGCGGGCGGTCCGTCTGGCGCGCCCGGAGGAGAGGGGGCTGTTCATGTACGCGCCCACCGTGTGGGAGACCCACCTTGCCCGGAGCAACCGCAATAGCACGCGACCGGGGACGCACTCGTACAGAAACCGCAGGCAGCGTTCCTGCCCGGTAAGGGTTTCCGCCGGATGTTCCCTTTGTTTTTCCGCCATCCGCGCGTTCCCCTTCCGCATTTTTCGCCTTTTCTCTCATTATAGCGAATCCATATGGATTTGTCAAGCAAAAACTGCAAACTACTCTTGCTTTTTTACCCTTTTTTTGCTATAATGGTAAAGAAAGAAACGGAAGGGGTTATTCCGATTGGAGAAGGACTGGCAGGAACACAGCGGACCGCGGGGGGAACGGTACTTCACCTCGGCGTTGCTTGACGGCGTAGGCGTTCGGCATCTGTTCGCCACCCGCATCGGCGGGGTCAGCGAAGGACCGTTCGGCGGCTGGAACTTCGCCGCGGGAGCGGCGGACGTGCGGGACAGCGAAGCCAACGTGCGGGAAAACTACGAGCGTGCGGCGGCGATCTTCGGTCTTGCGGCTTCCGACGTTTGCCGGACCTATCAGGCGCATACATCCTTGGTCATGACCGTAGGAGAGGAAGAACGAGGGGTAGGCATCACGAAACCGAAGTTCTCCTTCGGGGTGGACGGTCTGGTCACCGGCACGCCGGATCTGCTGCTTTCCGTGCGCAGTGCAGATTGCGTGCCCATCCTGTTTGCCGACCCGGAAAACGCTCTGTGCGGCGCAGTACACGCCGGCTGGAAGGGGACGGCGGCGGGCATCGCCCGGAATGCGGTGGAGGAGCTGTGCAGGAACGGCAGCCGCCCGGAGTCGATTTATGTCGCCATCGGTCCCTGCATCGGGGCTTGCTGTTACGAGGTGGGGAAGGACGTGTTTGACGCGTTTTGCCAGCTTGAAAAGGAGCTTTCCGCCTGCTTTACCCCCTGCAAAGAGGGGAAATATATGCTCGACTTGACAGAAGCGAACAAGCGCATCCTGCTTCGCGCAGGGGTGCGGGAGGAACAGATTTCCTGCGCCCGCCTTTGTACCCGCTGCGATCCGGCGCGGTTCTTTTCCCACCGGCGGATGGGCGCGATCCGCGGCACCATGAGCGCGTTTATACGAGTTTAAAAAGGAAGGATGATGACCATGCCTGCGATCCGTATCTTACACGGGGCGGATTTCCATCTGGATTCGCCGTTTTCTCTGAAATCTCCCCGGGAGGCGGAGCGCCGCCGGACGGAGCTGCGGAGCGACCTTGCCTCGGTCATGCTGTATATCCGCAGGCAGGGGGTGCAGATCTGCCTGTTCAGCGGCGATCTGTTCGACGGGGAATCCGTCACGCCGGAGACCCGCGCTCTGTTGGAGCGGGAGCTTTCCTCCTGCCCGGATTGTCACTTCTTTCTCTCTCCCGGCAACCATGATCCGCTGACCGCCCTCTCCCCCTACCGGCAGATGCAGTTGCCGGAGAATGTCCATGTGTTCGGTCCGGAGAAGGCGTGCGTGCGGCTGGACGAGCTGGGGGTGGACGTGTACGGCTTCGGCTTCGACGGCAAAAACGGCGGGGAAAACCCCTTGATCGGCTATCCGAAACGGGATCCTTCCCGCATCAACATCCTTTGCTGTCACGGGGATCTGGACGGAAACAGTGCGTACGGTCCGTTCACACGGGCGGATCTGGCTGCCTGTGGGTTCGATTATGTGGCGCTGGGGCATATCCACAAGGGCACCGGGCTGCAAAAGGAGGGCTCCGTTTTCTGGGCATATCCGGGTTGCTTGGAAGGACGGGGGTTTGACGAGACGGGCGAAAAGGGCGTGCTGTACGGCACGCTGGAAAAGGACGATGCGGGTCTCCGCGCCGATCTGCAATTCGTGCGGATGTCCAAACGGCGCTACGAGATTGCGACCTGCGACGTGACCGGCTGCGACCGGTTGACGGCGCTGGAAAAGGTTCGCGCACTGGCGCGTACCTACGGGGCGGATACCACGCTGCGGGTGGTGCTCACCGGGGAAGTGAAGGACGGATTGCTGCTTCTCCCGGAGGAGATCGTGCCGCCGGAGGGCGCGTGCGCGGTGGAAACGGTAGACCGCACGGCGCTTGCGCCGGATTTCACTGCCATCGAGCAGAGCGGCACGCTGAAAGGCGCATTTTTCCGCCTCATGCGGGAGAAATCCGCGCAGGAAGAAGCGGATGAGGCGCTGTACGAGGAAGCCCTCAAGTACGGGCTGCTTGCGCTGGACGGGCGAAACATTGCGGATCTGGATCTGCAAGGATTTTAAGGAAGGAGGAAAAGGGTTTCATGGAAGATACATCCTGTCGGATCGAACGGATCGAGATCCTTTCCTTCGGGAAGCTGCATACCTTCTCGCTGGCGCTGGAGGAGGGGGTCAACCTGCTTTCCGCGCCCAATGAGAGCGGCAAAAGCACGCTGGCGAACTTCCTGCGCTTTGTTTTTTACGGCTTTGCGGACGGGAGGAAGAAGGAGCTGGCGGAAAACGACAAAAAGCTCTACACCCCGTGGGACACCCCCCGTGCCGAGGGCAGTGTGGTGGTGAAAAAGGGGGACGTCCGTTATCGGGTGTTCCGCTCCTCTGTGGGGACGAAGGAGACGGTGGAGGTCACCGCCGTCGCCACCGGGCGGCAGGCGTTCGAGGGGGAAGTCCCCGGGGAAGCGCTGTTCGGCGTTTCCGAGGAGGTGTTCAGCCGGACGCTGTTCTTCCGGCAGTTGACCTTGCCACAGGGGAAAGAAAAGGACGGCGTGCTGGCGGAGCAGCTGCAAAACCTCGCGGTCTCCGCGGAGGAGCAGGTGTGCTCCCGGGATGCGCTGGAAAAGCTGAATAAGGCGAAAACCGAGCTGAAGGGGCGCGCCGGAGCGGGGTGGATCCCCCGTTTGGAGCAGGAAAGCGCCCGTTTGGAGCGGGAACTGGCGGAAGCGAAGCGGGAGCGGGAGGAATGGGAGACGCTGTCCTCCGAGCGGCAGACGCTGCGGGAAAAGCTGGAGCAGAACCATACCTTCTGTCTGCGTACAGAGGAAGAGCAGAAGAATTTGGAGCGCTGGGACGCGAAGCAGAAGTGCGAGCAGATCGAGCGCATCCGCACGGAGGCCGAACGCGCCCGGGAGGCGTACGAGGCTGCCTCTGCACAGGCGCGAGGGGACCGCACGTCCCTGACCGGTCTGCTGACGAAGGCGACGGCGCTGGACGCGGCGCGCCTGCGGGCGGAAAGCGCGGAGGAAGATCTGCGCCGCGCGGAACGGGAAGCGAACGTCGTATCTCCCCGCCGGGAGGGGAGCCGGGGACCTGGCAGTCTGGTGTTTCCGGGGCTTCCGGTGATCGGTTTGCTGCTGGTCATCGCCGGGGTGGTCCTTGCGGTCATGCAGTTGCTCCTCGTCGGCGTTCCTCTGTTGGTGGCGGGCGCGGCGGCGGTTGCCGTCGGCTTTCTCCTGCGCCGGAAACAGGCGCGTATCGCCGCGGAGGAACGGGCGAAGGAACAGGAAGCGGAGCGGCAGGCGGAGGTCCTGCGCATCCGCGTAAACGATCTGCGCGTGACGGCGGAGCGGGAGCGGGAGTCCCTGCAGGCGTTGGAACATACACTGGCGGCGGGATACGAGGAGATCGGGCTCCCCATGCCGCGGACGTTTGACGGGCAGCTTTTGACCGCCCAACTGCAAGAGGCGCTTTCCGCCTGTGAGGAACGGGACAAACGCAAAGCCGCGTACGAAAGCGCGGAAACGGCGGCGAAGATCGCGTCGGAGGGCGTAGATCCGGCGGCGCTGGAAGAATTGGCGTCCGGCGCACAGGAACCGCCTCGTTCCCGCGGGGAAGTAGAGCGGGAGCTTGCCTTCCTGCGGCAGCAGCAGAAGCTGCTGGGGGAAAAGGAAGGGGCGCTCCGGGACAGGATCGCGGCGATCGAAGGCAGGAGCGCGGATCCGGCGCTGCTTGTCGGCAAGCTGGAGGCTACGAACCGCAAGCTGGCGGAATGTCGGCGGCGGTATGAGGTCTACGAAGCGGCGCGGGCAGGCATCGAGGAGGCATCCGACCGGCTGAAAAGCATGGCGGCGCCCCGGCTCGGTCAGATCGCCGGGCGGTACTTCTCTGCCGCGACGGGCGGGAAGTACGAGGGGATCGAGACGGATACCCGGCTTGCCATGCGGGTGCAGGAAAACGGCATTGGGCGGGAAAGCGAGTTCCTTTCCGCCGGGACCCGGGACTGTGCGGCGCTCTCCCTGCGGCTGGCGCTGATCGGGCTGCTGTTCGACGGCGCGGGCATGCCCATCGTATTGGACGACGCCTTTGGGCGGCTGGACGACACGCGGCTGAAGGATACGATGCGAGTCTTGGGAGAAGCGGCAAAACAGCATCAGCTCCTGCTGCTCTGCTGTACGGATCGGGAAGAAATCGCCCTGCAACAGGCGGGCGTAACATATGCAAGGGTAAACACAGAAAGGAACAGATGACCATGGAAAACGGAAGAAAACTGTATCAAAAAATCGCGGAAAAGGGCTTTGACGGGGCGATCTTTCTGGACGAGGTGTCCCAGCATTGGCTGACCGGCTTTGCCAGCACCGACGGGATGGTGCTGGTGACGGGGAAGGAGACCCTGTTCCTCACCGACTCCCGCTATATCGAGGCGGCGCAGAAGGAAGTGAACGCGGACGTGCACGCCACCCTTTATGAGCGCTCGCTCCCGGAGACGGCGGCGAAGTATGCTGCGGAGCAGGGGGCAAAGAGGATCTGCTACGACGGCGGAAAACTGACCGTTTCCCAGCTGAAAAAGCTGGAAAAGGCGTTTGCAGGCATGGAACTTGCGGATCTGCCGGGCGTCTGCGAGGAACTGCGGCGGGTCAAGACTCCGGCGGAGATTGCCAACATCCGCGCGGCGCAGCAGATCACGGACGCAGCGTTTTCCCACATCTGCACGGTGCTGAAACGCGGCATGACGGAGTTGGAGGTGGCTGCGGAGCTGGAATATTTCATGCGGAAGAACGGCGCCGACGGGCTGGCGTTCGAGACCATCGCGGTGTCCGGTCCGAAGAGCTCCCTGCCCCACGGGGTGCCGGGGAACGTGGTGCTGACGGAAAACGCCTTCCTGACCATGGATTTCGGCGCCCGTTACAACGGTTACTGCTCGGACATGACCCGCACGGTGGTGCTGGGTAAGGCGGATGAGGAGATGCGGAAGATCTACGACATCGTGCTGCAGGCGCAGAAAGCCGCCATCGCCGCCATCCGCCCCGGCGTGAGCGGCAAAGAGGTGGACGCCGCCGCTCGCGATATCATTACCGCCGCGGGATACGGCAAGTACTTCGGGCACAGCACCGGACATTCCTTGGGACTTGAAATCCACGAAGAACCCCGCGCTTCCGTCCGTTCGGCGGATCTGTTCGTTCCGGGACAGCTGATGACCGCCGAGCCGGGAATCTATCTGGAAGGGAAGTACGGCGTGCGCATCGAGGACCTCATTCTGGTCACGGAAAACGGGTGCGAGGACCTGACGAAGAGCGACAAAACGCTGCTTGAGCTGTAAAAAAGGCAATTTCCCCCTTGACAAACGGGGGAAAATCGGCTACAATAGAGACTGAAAAATGATGGCAAACGTGCGCTTTTCGCCAGAAAGGGAAAGTGCATAAAGTCAAGGAGGAAATAACAATGGTTTCAGCAGGTGAATTCAGAAACGGTCTTACGTTCGAGATGGAAGGGCAGGTCATGCAGATCATCGAGTTCCAGCATGTCAAACCCGGCAAGGGCGCGGCGTTCGTCCGCACCAAGATGCGCAACGTCATCTCCGGCGCCGTGATCGAAACGACCTTCAACCCCACGGCGAAGTTCGCCACCGCGACGGTGGATCGCCGCGAAATGCAGTACAGCTACAACGACGGCAATCTGTATTACTTCATGGATATGGAAAGCTATGATATGATTCCTGTGGACGCCGGAATGTTGCCGGACAGCTTCAAGTTCGTCAAGGAAGAGATGATGTGCAAGCTGCTTTCCTACAAGGGCAGCGTGTTCTCCGTCGAGCCGCCGATGTTCGTTGAACTGAAGATCACGGAGACCGAGCCGGGCGTGAAGGGCAACACCGCCACCAACGCCACCAAGAACGCCACCGTGGAGACGGGCGCGGAGATCAAGGTGCCCATGTTTATCGAAGAGGGCGAAGTGATCCGGATCGACACGCGTACGAGCGAATATCTGGAACGGGTGAGATAAATGACGGTAACGGAAAAGGCCGCTTACATCAAGGGTTTGATGGACGGCATGAAGCTGGATAAGGAAAGCGATCAAGGCAGGTTGTTTACCGCCATCGCCGACCTGCTGGAGGATCTTTCCCTGTCCGTTGCTGATCTGGAGGACGAAACCTCCGCCATGCGGGAGTACATCGACGAGTTGGATACGGATATGTCCGCGTTGGAGTCCGCCGTATATGACGGTGAGGAGGACGACGAGGAGTTCGAAGAGGATGACGAGCACGACTGCGTCAACTGCGACGAAGAGGAGTGCGTAGTCTCTCTGGAATGTCCTGCCTGCGGGGAGGAGATCTTCATCGAAGCCTGCGAGCTGGAGGACTGCGAACAGTTGGAATGTCCCGCTTGCGGGGAGATGCTGGATGTGGTCTGTGAGGAGCGCATCGAAGAGGACGACGAATCCGAATCGGAGGAATAAGGCGGCTCTCCGTTTAGACGGCGGAAGACGCCGCCGTCGGAACAAGAGGGAGAGGGGTTTTCGCGTTCATGGAGGACCTGCGCCGGATCATCGGCAGAAATATCGTGCTGTTGCGCGCGAAGTCGCACCTGACGCAGGCGGAGTTCGCGCAACAGCTCCATTATACGGACAAAGCGGTCTCCAAATGGGAGCGCGGGGATTCCGTGCCGGACATCGCGGTGCTCAAGCAGATCGCGGACCTGTTCGGCGTGACGGTGGATTACCTGTTGCACGAGCATGAGGAGAGCGAAAAACTGCTGCTTGCGGAGGATGTTGTCACCAAGCGTCACAATCAACTGCTTATTTCGCTTATCGCGGTGATCGGGGTGTGGTTTTTGGCGGTGCTCGCCTTTGCCATCACCTACATGGCCACGCGGATTCTGCTTTGGCAGGTGTTCGTTTTCGCCGTGCCGGTTTCTCTCATCGTAGCGCTGGTGTTCAACTCCGTCTGGGGCAGAACCCGGGTGAATTACCTGTTGATCTCGCTGCTGCTCTGGTCGATTCTGCTGGCGCTGTACCTGTTTTTGCTTTCGAAAAATCTGTGGGCGCTGTTTCTCATCGGGATCCCCGGGCAGATCTGCGTGATCCTGTCCTCCCGTATCCGCCGCCCACGCCGGTGAAAACACAAAAAAAGAAAAGCCCGATGGGACGCAAAAAACGCGATCCCATCGGTTTTTTTATGAAAACCTTGCAATCGGCGGGAGGATATGGTACAATGATACAAAGTGCTTTTGAGAAAGGAACTGATGAAATGCGAATTCGACGCTCGGCACTGCCGGTGCTGCTTCTGGCGGCACTGCTGCTGCCCTTCTGCCTGCTTCTTGCCAGCTGCGGCGGGGATCCTGCCACGGACACCGAAACCGTTCCTGAGGGAGATTCCTCGAAAGAGTCTCTGCCGCCGGCGGAAAGCTCCGACGCGCAGACCTCCAATGGTACAAGCGATCCGGGGGACGAGGAGAAAGAAGAGAAGGTGGGGGAGAAATTGCTGATCAGCCACATCAATATCCCGAACCAGAACGAGGGGGACATGGTCATCATCGCCGGTTCCCGTGCAAGCAAGCTGGGGGAACTGGGCAACTTCGCCTGGTGGTGCGCTTACATCTTCGATTGGGACGCGGAGCAATCCTGCTTCGTCCTGACGGACAGGCAGACCAACGCTTCCAACTTCGATAAATCCGATGTGAAGATCCCAAAGTACGGCTTTGCCTATTGCATCAACAAGGGCAACGATTACTCCGGCGACGGCGGCATCAATTATATCACAAAGCGCGTTTCCGAATGTTATGACCGGGCGCTGAAGATGCAGGTGGGCACAAAAGCCTATCTCTACGGCACGCACCTGTACGGCGGGACGATCCAGACCAACGGCGAGCCCTGGTATGAGGACGGATTCGAGACCGATTCCTTCCTGATGCTGGACGTTCCCGCAAAGGAGGGGACGCCGTACGATCCGGTCGCTTCCTGGGGGGAGAGCGCGGCGTCGCTGATCCGTCCCACGCAGAATGACAACGTGGTGACGTATGCCAACGGGGAATGTCTGTTCTTTACGCCTGCCTACGGAACCTACGTCACCCGCGATTTCAGCTGGTGGTACGGTGCGATCTTCGCGTGGGACGCTTCGAAGGCATGCTATGTCTGCGTCGCCACCGACTTCAACGCCGGCGCCGGAAACTTCAAGGACCTGCTGCTCCCGCCCAATGGATTCGTGATTCTGGACTGCGCCTCCCCCTCGAAGGACAGTCTGCTTTCCTGCGCAGTGGGCACGAAGGCGTGGCTGTATGAGGACCCGGAAAACGCCGGTCGCCATATCGTCAGCGTTAACGCGCCGGAGGAGGGGAAGGAACAGATCCTTCTGGGAGACGCGGGCAGTGAGCAGCTCGCCACGCCGACGGTCACGTCGCCTGCGGATGGGGAGCACTGTACCGTGGACGGTCTCACCGTAACGTGGGAACCGGTGGAGGGCGCTGCGTCCTATACCGTTGCGCTCAACCTTTCCTCGCCGAATTCCCTCGGGAAGATGCTGATCGCCCCCAAAACGGTGGAGGGCACGTCCTTCGCGATCCCCGCGGGGGTGATGGAGGTGGGCAACGCCTACACCGTCAGCGTCTATGCCAACGGAGCGAGCGGGAAATCCTCCTCTGTTCCTGCCGCCTTGCACCTCTTCTGCGTTTCCAAGGAATCCCTGAACAGTTCGTTGGGGAATAAAACCGTTCTCGCCTTCGGGGACTCCCTGACGGCACGCAGCGGATGGGTCGCCATGCTGGGCGGGCATATCGGTACCGAAGTCATCAATGCCGGCGTGGGCGGGGATACCACCGTCAACGGCAAGAACCGCTTCGAGAGTGACGTGCTGGCGCGCAAGCCGGACATCGCGCTGATCTGCTTTGGCATGAACGATCAGGCGCAGTTGATCTCCTCCGGTCGTCCCAACATCTCTTTGAAAGAGTATTCCGCAAATCTGACCTATTTCGTCACCGAACTGCAAAAGATCGGCACCGAAGTGATCTTCATCTGCCCCCACGATGCGTACGAAGCTCCCGGCTACTACAAACCGGGCGAGTACGGGCTCAACTATGCCTACGGCAATATGAAGGACTTCTGCGAGGCGATGCGGCAGGTGGCAGTGGCTTACGGCTGCGACATCATCGACATTTACGCGGAAACGCTGGACGCCGATATGGCTTCGTTCCTGAACGCCGGGGACGGCATCCATCAGTCCGTCACGGGGCACACCCTCTGGGCGGAGCACGTCAGTGCATACCTGCACGCCAAGTATGACGGCACAAACGCCGCGACGATCACGGTCGTCTGCAAGGACGAAACCGGCAAGGAGCTGGCGTCCTACTCCTTCACCTCCGCCGTGGGCGCGAAGCTGTTCGTCCCCGCCAAAGAGATGGAGGGCATGATCCTTTCCGGCGAGGAAACGCTGCTCACCGTGACGGGCGATCAAACCGTCACCTATACCTATACTGCGTCATAAAACAAGCAACAGGGCTGTCGCCTTTGCTGTGCGGCAGCCCTGTTTTTTCTATTCTTATCGGTCCAGAACGTCCCGCTCCAGCGCGTTCAGGAACGCCGTGGCGGAGAAGATCTTGTAATCCCCCACGATGTCGCCGTTGTCCAGCTGTATTGCCTTGCTGCCCTCGAACTTCACCACCTGAAGCGGAACGGGGTTGAGGATCAGCACTTTCGGGCAATCCGCTTCGAATCCGAATTTCCCCACCTTGTCGTACTGGAACAGCTCCACCGTCAGCAGGCGGACAATCCGGGCGTACTGGCAAATCCCGTTGGCATACAGCGCCAGCGGGCTTCTTTTGTTTTTGGCGCAAAGGAGCTTGCAGGCGAACTGCTTTTCTCCCACTGTCACGCGGAAGTCCTCCCCTCGGTACAGGAAAAACAGCGAGCGGTAGGGGTATCGGACCGCCGTGGCGGAATATCCCCTCTCCTTGCAGACGGCGATAAACCGCTTCACGAACGCCCTGCGCTTGCGGAAGGCGCGCAAACTGCGGAAAACAGTGGGGGTGAGCAGCAACAGAGCAAGGAGCAGGATGACTGTCACCGTCAGAC
The DNA here is from genome assembly GCA_022508745.1 of Oscillospiraceae bacterium. GTDB lineage: Bacteria > Bacillota > Clostridia > Oscillospirales > CAG-382 > Coliplasma. The sequence goes on from JAFLUP010000023.1 coordinate 27,532, forward strand.
CCTTCTTTAAAAAGGGCAGAAGCGCCGCGAGGATGGGGAGGGAAAAGGACAGCATCGTTCCGCAAAAGGCGTAGACCAAGATGGTTTCCACCAGCCGTTTGGTCATGGAGCGTTTTTCCTCCAGCCGCCAGCGGTTAACGTTTTTCCCCCGTTGGAGATCCGTCCAGACCTGCATGGCAGACAGACGGGCGAGCAGATGCAGGAGGAACAGCATCGGCAGATACACCGCCAGCAGCTTTGCTTTGGAGGCGGTATTTCCCCCGCAAAATACGTCTACCAACACGGCGGAGGTCCAATGGATGGGCAGCAGCAGGTAAAGCCCGGCGAAAACGGCCGTTTCGACCCAGAACTGCGTTTGCCGGAACCAAAAGGTGAGCTTTCCCTTGAACCCTTCCGCAGGAGATGCGAGATAGGCTTCCCGCAAGGGGCGGTCGTAGACGGTGGCGGTCCGCACAAGGGAGAAGAACAGCGGCAGAATCATCAGCAGACTGATGGTAATGGTCGTGGAATCGTGGACGTTTTCCTCCAAAATCGGGTCGTAGTATAGGAGGTAGGTGAAGAAATAGGTCAACTGGACAGGCAAAATATGCCCCAGAAAGACGTCGGTAAACCGATCGACGGCTTTGATCAGTCGCTTTATTTGCTCTCGGTTCATGGTGTCCCTCCCCGGTCTTTGTGAAATTAACCTTCATCAAATTATACAATATAATCAAACGATTGTCAATAGGTTTCTTGTGATTTTTTCATCGGTGAAAAGTATTCGCTGGATTGGGATGCCCCCTTGACATTCTGATTGTTACATGCTATAATAGGATAAATTGAATAAGAAAAGCTATGAAGGAAAGAGTAGCCTTTGCGGAACAGACAGAGAGAAAAACATTTGGTGGAAGTTTTTTATGGAAAGCAAAGGGGAAGACCGCTCCTGAGCTGAAGCACCCAAAGCAGAGTAAGTGCTTCCGTATTTCTGCGTGAAAGAATAGGATTTATTGGAATCCGAAGAGTGAAAAATCAAGGTGGGACCGTGCGTATTTCGTGAATCAGTATGCACCCTTGACGTGTCATAGTTTTTATGGCATGCCAAGGGTGTTTTTCTTATTCAATCCATTTTTATGAATAAGGAAAGGAAAGAATGTAGTCATGAAAGTAATCTACAGCAATGGAAACGTGAAGGAATTGGAAAAATCGGAGGAGCTTGTGGTGCTGCGGCACACGGCGGCGCACATCATGGCGCAGGCGATCAAGCGGCTTTATCCGCATGCCACGTTTGCCTACGGACCCGCCACGGATAAGGGCTTCTACTATGATGTGGATTTTGGGGAGGAAACGATTTCTGCCGCGGAGCTGCCGACCATCGAGGAGGAGATGCAGAAGATCATCCAAGAAAATCTTCCCATCAAGCCCTTTCTTCTGCAGGTGGACGAAGCCGTCAGGCTGGTGAACGAGCGCGGTGAGTCGTACAAAGCAGAGCATATCTCCGATTTGCCTAAAGAGGAACCGATCAGCTTTTACCGGCAGGGGGAATATATCGATATGTGCAGAGGGCCGCACCTGACGCATACCGCGGGGGTAAAAGCCGTACGGTTAACGGGAATCTCCGGCGCATACTGGAAAAACGACAGCAACAACAAAATGCTCACCAGAATTTACGGCACGGCGTTTCCCTCGCGGCAGGAACTTGACGAGTTTCTCGCTATGCAGGAAGAAGCAGCCAAGCGCGATCATCGGAAAATCGGCAAGGAGATGAATCTCTTCCTGTTTTGCAATGAGGGCACGGGATTTCCGTTCTTTTTGCCAAACGGCGTCATCTTTCGCAACGCACTGATCGATTACTGGCGGGAGATTCACGCGAAAAACGGGTATCAGGAGGTATCTACGCCGATGATGCTCAATCGCTCGCTATGGGAAACCAGCGGGCATTGGTCGCATTATAGGGAAATCATGTATTCTTCCCAAGTAGATGAAGAGGCGTACTGCATCAAGCCGATGAACTGTCCGGGCGGCGTTCTCATATACAAAAGTCAACCGCACAGCTATCGGGAGCTGCCGCTGCGTATGGGGGAACTGGGAATCGTCCATCGGAACGAATTGAAGGGAACGCTGCACGGTCTGTTCCGCGTTCGCTGTTTCACACAGGATGACGCGCATATCTTTATGCGCAGAGAACAGATCACGGATGAAATCGCAGGCGTCATTCGCCTCATTGACGGGATTTATTCCAAATTCGGGTTTGCGTATTCCCTTGAGCTCTCCACGCGCCCCGAAAACAGCATGGGAAGTGACGAGGATTGGGAAGCAGCCGAAAGTGGGCTGAAAAGCGCGTTGGAGCAGCTTGCGCTTCCTTACGAGCTGAACGAGGGCGACGGTGCTTTTTACGGACCCAAAATCGATTTTCACCTGCGGGACAGCCTTGGCAGAACATGGCAGTGCGGAACGATCCAGCTTGATTTCCAGCTTCCGCAGAATTTTGATCTGAATTATATCGACGAGAACAATCAAAAGCAGCGCCCGATCATGATTCACCGCACGTGCTTTGGTTCTATTGAACGCATGATCGGAATTCTTACGGAGCATTTTGCGGGTCGCTTCCCCGTTTGGCTATCACCGGTACAGGTGAAGGTGCTTACTGTTTCGCAAAAAAGCGCCGCATACGCAGCGCAGATCTATGAAACGCTCCAAAACAACGGGATACGTTGTGCGCTGGACAACCGAAACGAAAAAATCGGATACCTGATTCGGGAAGCGCAATATGTGGAACGCGTACCGTATATGCTGATTATCGGCGAAAAGGAGTTGGAGGAGCAAACAATATCGGTTAGAAGCAGAGATACCGGAAAGACGCAAAAAACGCTTCTGGATACATTCCTTCATGACGTGAAAGAACAGATCGACAACAGAGCGTAAGGATGTATATCATAACGAATCCCCGAAAACGCTCCTTTTACACACCAAAAAATCCCCGCCGAGATCCGGCGGGGAAATTCATTTCGGGGGGGGATCTTACTGCACGGCGACCGCTTGCAACCTTTCTATGATCGCCTGCATACGCGGGTCGTCGCGGTAAGGGGCGTAGCGCTCGTTGCGCAATTCTTTAAGCAGCCGCGCAGCCTCGTTTCCGGTTTCTTTCTTGCTGACATTCTTTTTGTAATCTGTCAGCCGATTCAGCACCGTTACCGTATACTTTCCTTCTTCTTCCCGCGTATCAAACTTGATCGCATGATCTGCCGCCCGTTCCAGATAGGAAAACATCTCATCCGCGTTTCCTTCTCTGCTGTGGATCCGCGCTATATGCGTGCACATTTCCTCGTATCTGATGTGATAAAAGCCCATCTTTCCATCAGAATATAAGGTTTCAAAGCAGCGCAGCGCAAAATTCCAATTTTCGATCTGCTCCTTCGGCGGCAGCCCTTTCTGCGACATGATGTGCACATTGCTATAGATCAGCTCCATCAGTAGTTGTATATTGATTTGACAATAGCTGATGGCTTCTTCGCCGTCCAAAACCCGCGGCATCAATTGGTTTTGCGTGACGAAGTATGACCACGCTTTTTTTGCATATTCCTTCGCTTTTTCCTTATCCCCCTTGACACTGCTGTATACAAAGCACAGCAACTGAACTGCGCTGGCGCGATGGGCTTCCTCCGTGGATTCGTTCAGCAGTCGCTCTCCGTAGGCGATGATCTCGTCCGCGTTTTTTTCTCGGCTCTCCGAAGACAGCGCGAACATTAACCCATGCACAACGGAAAGATCGTTGGGAAATTCTTTGATCGCCTCCCGCCAAAGCGCCACGTTCTCGGTCGTTCTTCCTTCCCGTCGCAGCTCTTTTTCTTTTTCGCGGTACGCTTCCAGCTTTTTCTGTTTCTCCGCCTCCCCCACGCCCAGCAGATCGTCCACGCTGACGTTGTAGAACGCCGCGATGGCGGGCAGGAAGGTGATGTCCGGGAAGCGTTCGTTCCGTTCCCATTTTGAAACCGCCTGTACCGTGACCCCGAGGTGATTCGCCAATTCCTCCTGCGTGTTGCCCTTTTGCTTCCGCAAGCGGATCAGTTGTTGGTGTAATGTCAGTTCCATAGTTCTTCCTCCTATCAAAATTGTCAGGCGCCTGTTGCGCTTTTAGGATAGCACATCTTCCTCCCTTTTTCAATGACCCCGTCGGTCACTTTCCGGGGAAAAAGTAGCCGGACGGTTGAATTCGTCCATAACATCCTTTTTCCCGTTTCGGGGAAGAATATCCCTAAAAGAAACAAAAACGGAGGATCTTCCCATGTTCAAACACGAAAAAATGCTCTTTCACCCCGTCGGGGTGGAGAAACCCAACCCCCAGTATGCCGCGCTGTTACAGGAGCAGTTGGGCGGCGGAAACGGCGAATTGAAAGCCGCCATGCAGTATCTCTCCCAGAGCTTCCGCATCAAGGATCCGGAGATCAAGGATCTGTTTCTGGACATCGCCGCCGAGGAACTGGGGCACATGGAGATGGTCGGGCAGACCATCAACCTCCTGAACGGACACGACGTGGACGCCATGTCCGTCCCCGCAGGGGAGATCCAGACCCATGTGCTGTTGGGGCTGAATCCCGGGCTGATCAACGCCTCCGGCTACTCCTGGACGGGGGACTACGTCACCGTCACCGGCGACCTCTGCGCCGATCTGCTCTCCAACATCGCCTCCGAGCAGCGGGCGAAGGTGGTCTACGAATACCTCTATCGGCAGATTGAGGACAAAAAGGTGCGTGAGACCATTGATTTCCTGCTCAACCGCGAGGAAGCGCACAATGCCATGTTCCGCGAGGCCTTTAACAAGGTGCAGGACACCGGTTCCAATCGGGATTTCGGCACCACCAAGGCGGCGAAGATGTATTTCAGCATGTCTGAACCGTCCCCGCAAGACAGCCAATTCACCAAGCCAAACGTCAATCCACCGTCGTTTAACCAGTAAAAAGACGCCCGCCGCTCCCATGGGAGCGGCGGGCGTTGCTTTTTTTATGGGGCTTTTTTGAAAAAACCCCCCCAAAAACCCCTGAAAAACGTTCAAGCCATCCAA
>JAFLUP010000024.1 GCA_022508745.1 Oscillospiraceae bacterium
TTGGCTGTGACACAGAATCCTGCTCCGAAGTCAAGAATCTTTAGCGGGATGTCATCAGGTAAGTCAAGTTGTCTGAATATGATTTCATAGAACATTCTTCCCCAAGGCTTGTCTATAAGCTGTCTGTAATCATGAATAGAATTCGGCATACAATCTCCCTCGCTAAATTCCGATTTATCGTCGCACCATTCTACCATATCCATCTTTCAAAAGTCAAGACATGAAAAAATCGGGAGGGGTTGGCCCCCTCCCGATCTGTTTGTTGTCTTATTTGCCCGGTTCACCGAACAGCGCGTAGTATGCACCCTTCAGTTTGACGTTAAAGACGAAGTGGTAGTAGCTGTCGTATGCGGCGAAGGGGATTCCGTCTTCGCCATCCTCCGGCGGGTCGGAAGGTACTTCAGGCTCGGTCGGCTCTTCCTCTTCTTCCTCCTCTTCCTCCGGCGCGGTGCCGAAGAAGGTCAGGGCATCTTTCTTCAGGAAGCCGATATCGAACAGCGCCTGATTCGTGCCGTTGAAGGCCTTGGAATACGCGGGGAGGTAGATGGAATCGTAGTCCTTCTTCCACGGATCGAAATACTTGTTGAGCTCTACCGTGTCCAGCTCGCCGTAGTACCCTTTCAGCAGGGTCCGGATCGCGTCGTTCGTCTTGTCCTCCGCAAGGGCTGCGTTGGTCTTCAGGAACTCGAGAATGTCCTTCGTACGCTCATCCAGTTGCTCCGGCGTGAGCTGTTCGGATTTGTAACGGAGCTCCGCCTGCTGACGAACCGTCGCTTCCAGTGCGTCTTTGGTAGCGGCAGCGTATTTCGCCGCAAAGGCGTTGATCTCCTTATCCAGCGTTTCTTCGCACTCTTTGATCATTTCCGCGCAGTACTCTTTAATCAGTTCGGCGATCATATCGTCAAGATTCTGCTTGACGGTGTCCACCACCTGCACTTCCAGTGCGTAGGTATAATCTTCAATGAAGGCTTCCGTTTCCGGAATGGCGTTCAGCTCTGCGAGATATTCGTCGCTGTTCAGCACGCGGTCGGTTTCCTCTTTGAGCTTATCATCGAACAGCTCTTCGTAATATTCTTCGATGATATCATCCCACTGGGCTTCGCTGCGGACGATGGTGCGGTAGCCCTCCCAGAGCCGATCGGGATCTTTCAGGAGAGCTTCCAGGATGCGGTCGATCTCGTCGTCATCGGCGTCCGGATTTTCATCCTTCAACTGATTGGTGAGCTTTCTGCGGCGGGAGTTGGTATCGAAATCGGAAACCAACTGTTCCTTCGCCAGCGCTTCCGCTCCCACGGAGAACTCTTCCTCGTACAGCTCGGAAACCTGCTGTGCCAGATCGCCGGTGTATTTCAGTTGCAGGCGCTTTTCATAGGTGGAAAGCAGCTCTACGCGGATGCTTTCCCGCGCCGCAGCGTCGGCTTCTTCATAAATGCTGTTGTAATCGAACTGGATGGCCGTGCCGTTGGTCAGCTTCTTGTAATACGGCTCAATGATCTTCCAGAGGATGGCCTCGTAGTCCGGCTCGACGACGGTGACTTCTTCCATCTGCCCTTCGCTGTTGCGTTTGATGAAGGTGTATTTCTTCGGCTCGAAGGTGAAGCCGATGGTCTTGGAATCTATCGCGTCGATGTTCTGGTCCCGCGCGTCCGTCCACTTGGTCAGCGGGTCGCCTGCGTCGCCGTCGATGTGGGCAATGAAGCAGTTACCGGTGTGGGCGGGGTTCATCATGTATTCGTCATTGATGCGGTAGACCACCTGGTTGTTGTTTTCCAGACGGTAATTCTCGTTTTCCACACCGTAAAGGAAGAGGTTCTGCAGGTTTTCGTCGGTATACAGCTCGGTGAGGACTTCCATGGCGTCCGTCTGCCAGCTGGAGGGACAGTAATCGGTACCGGCAAGGCAGTAGATGCTGTCGATGGTGTTTTCGTTGGTAGCGATCGGCACGGAATACCGGTTGTAAACGTAGCCCTTCTCTTCCGCCAGCGCGTCCATTTCCTGCTTGGTGCTGGAGATGAACTTAACGGCGAAGGGGGTATCTTCGTCTGCAGTCTCGCCGGTCACATGCTCGTCGTTCTCGAAATAGCCCAGTGCGCTGTATCGAGTCAGCATGGTGAGGTAGTTGTTGACCGTAGCATCTTCATAGGTGGAGAGCACGTAGCCGTTCTGATTGACATATGCGGGGAAGCCATCCTCAAACATATAGTAAAGAGCAGACGGAGACACCGTGTTTGCCAGCGGGATCACTTCGGGATGCTGTTCCTTGACGATGGCGAGGAATTCCGAAAGATCCTCCAGGGTGTAGAGGGTCTCACGTGCCACGCCGCTGTCGTTCAGCACCTGCTCATTGAACACGATGTAGGTGTACTCGCCGATGATGGAGTTGCAGGGAACGCCGTAGGTCTTGTTGCCCACCTTGGCGGCATTGAAGAAGGAGGAGTGCACGTAGCTCTTAATCGCCTTCGCCTCGTTGTTGAGGACGGTGTCCAGCGCGGCGAGCTTGCCGTCTTCCGCCAGCTTCACATAAGAATCGTAGTCCGTGACCAGGAACAGGTCCAGACGGGGGCACTCCAGCTCAATCTCGATGCCGGCGGCCAGATCGTTCAGGATGGCTTCGCCGGACATGGCGGTATACCCCGCATTTTTCGCGCTCTCGGAGAGCTTTGCGGTGTTGACGAGGGTATTCGTGTTCTTCTTGTTGCCGCTGGTGGTCTGCGACGCATCGTCCTTGGGAGTTTCCTTATACGCCTTGATCTCTTCCATCTTGGATTCGATCAATTCTTCATATTCATCCGCCGTGACCATTTCCAGCTTCACGATAGAGCCGATCCGGTAGAACAGGATCCGGTTGATCTCGTACTCTACCCGCGTGATCGCCTCCGGCGTTGTGGATTCCTCGGTGATGCAGTACAGCGTATAAACCGCCGCAACCTTGTCATCCAGAGCCTGCTCTCTGTTACAGCTCGCAAGCATCGGCAGCGCCAGTACGAGTACCAGCAGCAGACAGAAAATGCGTATGCGCATAATCGAACCTCCTAATGGGTCAGAATAAATGAATACATGATTCCATGATTGCTTCTATTATACAATAGTTTTTGTCGCTTGTCAAGGTTTTAATCTGTCAATATCTTGTTCGAAAAACTATGGATGTTGCATAATTTTAAAGTTTGTGATACAATAAAATCACCAACAGATCAGAGAGGGAAGGGACTCGCATGGACGATTTGCTTTACAGACGCTTTTTTTCCGACCTGCCGGAGCTTTCCACGGAGCGGCTGCTCCTGCGGAAGCTGCGGAACGGGGACGTGTACGATGTCAACGAATACGCGAGCCGGGAAGAGGTGCCGCGCCATCTGCTCTGGACGCCGCACCTGAATCTGCGGGAGACGCAGGGGTATCTGGAGTTTCTGCAAAAGCGCTACCGGAAGGGTTTGCACTCCGATTGGGGGATCCAGTTACGGGACAGCGGCAAGATCATCGGCACCTGCGGCTTCGCTTCTGTGGACATCCCCAACGAAAGCTGCGAGCTGGGCTATGTGCTTTCCCCGCTGTATTGGGGAAAGGGGTACATGGACGAGGCCTTCGAAGCGGTGCTGGAAGCGGCGTTCCTCCGCCTGAAGGCCCATCGCGTCGCGCTGCGGATCCTGGAAGGGAACGAACCATCGGAGCAATTTGCGCTGCGGCACGGCTTCCGCTTTGAGGGAAAGAGCGTGGACGCGCTGTACGTCAAGGGCGCCTACCGCACGGTGTGCCATTACGCACTCCTGTCGGAGGAATATACCCGCAGATAGGGCAAAGTGTCTGATAAACCGGGATTTAACGAGCCAATAGTTTCAAAAACCTTTTATCATTCATCTGTTCATTGGTCAGATACTCTCCGTCGCAAAACAATGCGTAGGTTGTTATTGGAGTCGGCGCATTTTGGGCATCGGCTTTGCTTTGCAAATGTATCGCTTTGAATTTTATACCGTGTTCCTCTGCCGTTTGCTCTACAATGGGAACATATTTTGCGTTGAACGGGCATTGGCTTGTGTAATACAGAACGTAGCCTGTCTCGTCAATGTGCGGATGCTTTGCACATTCTTTAATACGTGGTTTTTCTGCATTAGGGGAAAACGGAAGATACCAAAGCTGAATACCGTTGTCAGCTTCGTCGCAAACGGTAAATCCCTTGTATTTTAAGTACTTCGGGTCGGCAAGGAACGGCTTTTTCTTTGCGGATGACAGGATACACAATCCGTTCATCTCTCTGCTTTTACTGTCTTTTATACATTCGCTGAGAAGGTCGGATGAATAGCCGTGCCCCTTGAAAGAACCGGACACCCACAGGCAGTCGATATACATATATCCGACAGCGTCGATTGGCGTCCATGCGTTTTCTGCGGGAATGTATTCAATGAAACATTTTCCGCGCTCGACGCTTTTGAGAAAAACCAACCCATCGTCAAAGCGTTCTGAAAGCCATGCCTTTTTGGAAGCCACTTGAACATCATTGTTGTTTGAAATTGCGCAACAGATATGTTCGTTTTCCAGATTATCCTTCGTTACTCTGATGTATTCCATAAAATCCTCTTTATAAATCCCGCTTTCCCGCCCGGATCGCATCGCGGCCTGCAAGTTGTCAAAAAGAAAAACAGAACCGTGCAGCGCTGAATGGCGCACGGCTCGTTTCCTGCCTTTTGTAAACCCGTTTATACGGCTCTCGTGACCTTCCCGCTTCTCAGGCAGCGGGAGCAAACGGCAACCTTCTTCTTGGAACCGTCCACGACGGCGTTGACCTTGCGGATATTCGCCTTCCAGGTTCTTGCAGTTTTTCTGTTGGAGTGGGACACGTTATGCCCGAAGGTAACGCCCTTTCCGCAAACGCTGCATTTTGCCATATCGATACACCTCCAAAGTAGCAGTTCTTTCGCGAACGATTAAGTATACTACACTTTTTTTGCTTTGTCAAGAGATTTTCCCGGATTTTTTGAATTTTTCTGTCACCTGACCGATGTCCCCCGCGCCAACCAGCAAAACTGTGTCCCCGGGAAGGAGGATCTGCTCCAGATAGTCCGGGATGCGCTCCTTTTCGTCCAGATAGACGGCGCCCGTCCGTTCCGCCAGCAGGGCCGCGGAAACCTCGCTGCCCGCCGCTTCCCGTGCCGCGTACAGCTTGGTCAGCACCAACACGTCCGCGTCGGTAAACGCGGTGCAGAATTCCTCAAACAGATCCCGCAGGCGGGAATAATTGTGGGGCTGGAACACACAGACCACGCGCCCTTTCGTCATGGCGCGGGCGGCGGAGAGGGTGGCGCGGATTTCCTCCGGGTGATGGGCGTAATCGTCGTAGAGCTTTGCGCCGTTCCATTCGCACAGGAACTCAAACCGACGGCTGACCCCCCGGTAGGTAGAAAGTCCGGAAGCGATCTCCTCCGGCGTCAGCCCGCAGAGGGTCGCGGCGGCGATCACCGCCAGCGCGTTGGAGACGTTGTGCAGCCCGGGGACGCCGAGCGTGACGTGCAGCAGGAATTCCCCCCGGCGGTACACGTCAAAGCGGGCGAACCCGCCGGTCAGATCGATGTTCCGCGCGGCGTAGTCGGCGCTTTCATTGCCCTCCGCGCTGAAGGTCAGCGCCTTTCCTTCGATGTCTTCTGACGCGCGGCGGCAGTTTTCGCAATCCAAATTATAAATGCAGAAGCCGTCCGGTCCCGCGTTTCGGAAGAACTGCTGGAAGGAACCTACCATCTGCTCCAGAGAATGGAAATAATCCGTGTGATCCAGCTGGATGTTCAGCACGATGGCCACCTTCGGGAAGAAGGAAAGGAAGCTGTCCTTGTATTCGCAGGCCTCAAAGAGGAAGTTTTCGTCCTTCCCGATGCGGTATGCCGCGCCCAGCTCCGGCAGAACGGCGCCTACGGCAACGGTAGGATCGTACCCCTCCGTTTGCAGCAGCAGATGCGCCAGCATGCCGGTGGTGGTGGACTTTCCGTGGGTCCCAGCCACGGCAACTGACCGGGAGTAGGAGGACGCCAGACAGCCCAGCAGCTCCGCGCGGGAGATGATGCGCGCGCCGCACGCTGCCGCCAGCTTCATCTGCGGGTGCTCGCTCCCCACTGCCGCCGTGTAGCAGACCAGCTCCACGCCGTCGAAGGCTTCCGGCACGTCCGTGAGGTACACCGTGACCCCCGCCTGCCGCAGGGTGTCCAGTACCGCCGATTCCGAGCGGTCGTATCCCCGCACTTCGAAGCCCTTTTCCGCAAGGATCAGCGCAAGGGCGGACATACTGATGCCGCCGATCCCGATCAGATAGACGCAGCGGTACCGCCGCAGCTCGTCGATCCCGAACCTCATATGTAAAAACGACCTTTCAAACAAACTTTTCAATATAGTATATCACGTCCGTTGGGAAAAAGGAAGTCCTTTTTGGGAATTTTTTGCGGAAAGTTTCCCTTGCGTGTGAGGTTCGGGCGATAGTTTTCGTGTAAGAGGTGAAAGGTCAATTGACAGAAAGGGAAAAGTTTATGGATAACGGTGCAAGTAGCTACCGCCGTTTCCGTGACGAAGGAGATGAGAGCGGTCTTGCCGAGATCATCAGGGACTATAAGGACGGATTGATTTTTTACCTCAACAGCTTTGTGGGGGACATCCGGCTTGCCGAGGAGCTTGCGCTGGACACCTTCGTGCTGTTGGGGGTCAAGAAGCCGAAAGACAAAGGGAAGGGCTCCTTCAAAACCTGGCTGTACACCATCGGCAGGAATCTGGCGATCGACCGGCTGCGGAGGGGAATGAAACAGAAACAGGAGACGCTTTCCCTCGAAACCCTCCCGGAGTTGCCCGGCGAGGAGGAAAGTCTGGAGGCTGCCTATCTCCGGGAGGAGAGAAAGATCGCCGTCCATCGCGCACTCCGCAAGCTGAAGCCGGAATATCGCCAGATCCTGTGGCTGATCTATTTCGAAGGCTTCAGCAATCGGGAAGCCGCCGCGGTGATGAAAAAATCCGTTCATACCGTGGAGACCCTTGTGTATCGGGCGCGCAGATCGCTCAAATCGCAATTGGAAACGGAGGGATTTGTTTATGAGGAGCTATGAGGAAATGACGGCGGAGGTGTTTCGCCGCATAGAAAAGCAAACGATCGAAAGAAAACGGAAAAGACGGACGATCGTGAAATGTACTTCCGCCGCGTGCTGTTTCTTTCTTGTCGCGCTGATCGGCGTCGGCGTTTGGCAAACCGCATCGCAGGGCGCATTGCCTGACGTTCCGCAGGCGCAGCCGCCGGTGGCGTCGGGGCAGCCGTCGGAGGAATCGGAGCAAACGTCAAGCGAGCCGGCGGAGAACCATGCGGAGCGGAACGCGCTGCTGTATGATTCGGTTTTCTCCGGTCATAACGGCGCGCTGGAAGAGACGGTCCAGGATATGCACCGCCCGGAGGGCTACAACTCCCGCATCGGAACGATCCTGGCATTGAAACTATCCCTGCACACAGAGGAACCGGACTATCTGTATCATGTGGTGCTGGAATCCTACCCGGATTACGAGCAATGGAACCCCGAGGCGATCCTGTCGCGCGTCAGTCCGCAGACAAAGGAAACGCTGACGCATTGGGTGATTCTGCGCGATGACCTCGTGGAAGCGGTCATGGAATGTACGGGGCAGAGCGAGCAGGAAGCGATAGACACGCTGAAACGGTTGGGTTTGCATACCCCCACCATCTTCTATTATGTATTTACCGCCGATGAGATCAAGGAACTGGCGGAAGCAGGGTTTATTTGCTACTATGTCGCCTCCGGAGAGGGAACCGTAACCGATATGGATTGGGAAAACGCGGAGGATGTGGAAGCGTTTTGCGAGCTGCACGGGGACTTGGAGTATACCGCCGCGGAGGGTGCGCCGAAGCCGGGGGACTACTGGCATATCATTGTTTCGGACGGGGAAGTTGTGGCGGTCGAGGGCGTCCTCGAATAAAGCGGGAAAGATCCGATGAACACGGGATCGTGCATCGGATCTTTTTTCATTTTCTCTCGTTTTTTTGCAAAAACCTCTTGACAAGCAATACTATGTGTGATATAGTATCGTGCGAAGCGAAGTATTATGAAAGGGATGGTCGTAAGAATGGACATACAATTAAAACGCGGATTGTTGGACGTTTGCGTACTGGCGGCGATCAAGGATGAGGATTCCTACGGCTATCAGATCATCAAGGATATGAAGCCATACGTGGAGATTTCGGAATCCACGCTGTATCCCATCCTTCGCCGGCTGGAAAGCGCCGCGTTCCTGACCGTGCGGACGGCGGAGCACAACGGCAGGCTCCGAAAGTACTACCACATCACCCCGTTGGGACGAAAACGCATCGAGGCCTTTCGGGAGGAATGGGAAGAGATGATCTCCATCTATCAATTTGTGATCCGAGAAGGAGGAAACCGGAATGACGAAATATGAATTCCTTTCTGCGCTCCGGAACAGGCTGGGCGGACTGCCGCAGGAGGATCTGGAGCGCACGCTGGAGTATTACGGCGAAAGTATAGACGACCGCATGGAGGACGGGCTGACCGAGGAGGAAGCTGTCGAAGCGATGGGCTCCATCGACGAGATCGTTTCCCAGATCCTCATGGGAGCGTCTCCGCGGAAGCCGGGTAGGGAGCAGGCGAGAGGAAACGCCGGCCGTTCGTGGGGCGCGGGGGTCATCGTCTTGTTGGTTCTGGGCTTCCCGCTGTGGTTTCCGCTGCTTGCGGCGTTTGCCGCTATCCTGTTTTCCCTGTATGTGGTATTTTGGTCGCTGATCGTAGTTTTCTACGCCGTGGACTTGTCGTTTGCCGCGGGTGCCGTCGCCGGGATCTTCGGCTGCGTGGCGGGGCTGTTCGCCGGCGGTGTGGCGCACGGTCTGCTCCTTTTGGGTAGCGGGCTGGTCTGCGCGGGACTCGCCGTCCTTTGGTTCTTTGCCTGCGGCGTGATCGCAAAAGGGCTGATCGGCGTCAGCAAAAGGGTCCTGTCGTGGGTGAAATCCTGCTTTGTCAGAAGGAGGGGGATTGCGAGATGAAACTTGTGAAAAGAAATCTGCTGATCGCGGCGGTGGCTTCCGTCGTTTCCGGTTTGCTGCTTTGCTTCGGCGCTTTCGCCGCGATGGGATTCGATTTCTCCCGCCTGAATACGTTGACCTTTGAGACCCATACCTACACCGTCGAAGATCCCTTCGTCAATCTGTCCGTGGACAGTGTGGAGTGCGACGTGCGCCTGCTCCCTTCGGAGGACGGAAGTTGTAAGGTCGTGTGCCGGGAAAGCGTTCAGGTCGACCACACCGTGCGGGTGGTGGACGGCACGTTGACTGTGGAGCGGACAGACCACCGGCATTGGTATGAACGTATCTTCGGCTTCCACTGGGGCAGCATGGAGATCACGGTGTATCTGCCGGAAAGCGTGTACGAAACCCTCTCCGTCACCAGCGTGAGCGGGGACGTGGAGGTTCCTGCGGATTTTTCCTTCACTGAGGCGAAGGTGGAAAGCACCAGCGGGGACGTGCGTTTCCTCGCTTCCGTGGAAAAAGGCCTGTCCGTCAAAACGGTCAGCGGGGATGTGACCGTCGATTCCGTCCGCGTATCCGGAACACTGACGGCAAAGACCGTCAGCGGCGATCTTTCCCTCTCCCGGATCACCTGTGGCAGCATAAATGCGGAAACTACCAGCGGGGACGTGGATTGCACCGCCCTTCGCGCTTCCGGGAATCTGCGAATCAAGACTGTCAGCGGAGATGTGGAGCTGCGGAACTGCGACGGTGATACCCTGTGGATCAAGACCATCAGCGGGGACGTTTCCGGCAGACTGCTGACGGAAAAGCGATTCGTCACAGATACCACCAGCGGCCGCGTCCGTGTGCCGAACTCCGCATCCGGCGGAACCTGTGAGGTGACGACCGTCAGCGGGGACATCGAATTCACCATCGGATAAACAAAGCGAGATCGGGGAGCCGGTTACGGCTCCCCGATCTTTTCTATGCGTTTCTTACCCTTTGCGCTTGCGGAGGATGACGATCACGACCACCGCCGCCACGGCGACCGCCGCTGCGATGAGAAGGACGATCAGCAGCCAGCTTCCTCCGGATTGCTCTTCTTCGCCGCTCCCGGCATCCGTCGAGGACGTCGATTCGAGAACGGTTTCGGAGGTCGTGCCGGAATCATCCGTCGAATCGTCGGTTTCCTCCGATGCTTCTTCCGACGGCTCTTCCGAGGGTTCCTCGCTCGGTTCTTCCGAGGGTTCCTCGGAGGGGTCTTCGCTCGGCTCTACGGAAGGTTCTTCACTCGGCTCCTCGGAGGGTTCTTCGGAGGGTTCGTCCGGCGCCTGCGACGGTTCTTCGGAGGAAGGCTCCTCCGGCGCGGCGACCTTTTCGCCCTCCAGTACCTCCAATTCGTCGATCATCACAAACGCCTGCGTCTGTTCAAAGGTCAAGCGCACATACCGCGCACTGATGTTTTCGACGTTGAATTCGATCCACTGGGGGTCCCAATCGGAGGTGGTGGAGGGTTCATACTCCTTGTAATCCACCGTTATCCAGGTGGAGTTGTCCGAAGAGAGGTCCAACTGGACGCTCCGCGGGTTGCCCACGCCGCCGTTGGAGCCGTCGGCAAACAGCGTGTGCACCCGCACCTGTCCGATCACCGCCGTTGCCGTAAGGTCCAGCGTGAGCACGCCGTACCCGGCCTCGTCCGTATTGTTGTGGATCTGGAAGGAGAACCAACTGCCGTCCGCCCAGTTGAAGGTATCGGCGATCTTTCCGTCGGTCAGATCCGTGTTGTAACCGTCCAGCGTGCCGTCCGCATTTGTATGGGGCGGGAGGTTCACGGTTTTTCCGGCGGCAAGGTTATCCCCCTTCGCCGCGGAAACGGTCAGTGCGCACAGCGCAGATGCGAAAACAAAAATCGCGACAAGGGAAAGCGCAAGGATCTTTTTCATGTCTTTCGCTCCTTTTTATGTGCTAAATTGCTTTTATGCGATGCTGTCCCGATAGGCTTGGATCGTTTCCTCCATCGCAGCTTCCACCGAACTCTGAATGGCATCCCAGTTGGAGACCAGCTGGTTCTGATTGTTGTAGAGGCAGGAGCTGTAAATGCCGATGAGTCTGCCGCCCCAGTTGAAGATACCGCCCAGATCATAGATGCGGCTGCCGGTGATGAGGTCGATCATGCGGGAATCGTCGTCCTGCGTGACCGATTGCAGCTTCAGCGTCGTTTCGTAGAACGCGGAGCTGACGCTGTTGCTTCCGAAGCGGGAGTCTGTGCCGCTGTAGTAGCCCAGCAGCTCCAGCAGGTAGCAGGTGGCTTCCAGATTGTCCGAAACGTTGATCGGGATGCCCAGAACGTCCGATTGATAGGCGTTGACGCCGCAGAAATAGTCTGCCTGCTCCTCGTTAAACTTGGGGATGGGCAGTACACCGGGATCCGTCTGGTCCGCCAGGGCGTTGTTCTTCATGTCCACCAGCGTGCTGAGGTAGCCCACCTGGAACAGCGCGTGCCCGTTGAGGAACATATTGGTGATCTCTCCGAAATAGCTGTCCGGGTAGCTGCCCTTCAGCCGCTCCGCATAGGTGGAGACGTTTTGATTGGAAAGCATATCGTAAACGATGCTGAACGCGTCCACGGAGCGCTGGGAAACTACGTTGAGGGAGATGTTGCCGTTCTCGTCCTTGGAGGCGGTGACAGTGCCGGAGCCGTTGGTCATCATGGTGGCGCCGGTGTAGCCGTCCGTCACGATGCCGTAATATGCGTCGACGTCCCCCCAAACGCCGTCCGCATTCGGGCGGGCGAAAGCCTTTGCCATCTCGTGCATGACGTCGTAGGTCCATTTGCCCTGATCCACCATGTCGTAGAGGGTGCAGCCGTACTGAGGCTCAAACTGCGTGGCGTAGATCTCCTTGTTGAAGATCACGCCGGCAGTGTGCATATCGTCCGTAAAGAGCGCGTCCCCGGCGACGAAGAAGATCTTGTCGGACAGGGTCAAATAGGTGTTGGCGTTCTGATCCCACCAGGGACGGTCCAGCTCCAGCAGATCATTGAGGGAGTAGAAATAGTTGGAAACTACCTGCGGAACCATGGAATAGACCGCGTCGCAGACCAGATCGAAATCGTCGGTATCGGCGGTGATGTAGGTGACGATGTCCGCGGCGGGACGAGCGGTTTCCACCACTTCCAGCTTGATGCCGTAGACTTCTTCGATGTACGCGTTCCGGCTGTCCACCGCGACATTGATCACGGAGCCTTCGAATTCCTCGTTGGGAACGAACTGCTGGGAGTAGCGGCCCTTGCGCGTGAGGATGGTGACGGTGCTGTCATCAAACCGTTTTTCCTCCAGCGGGAAGCTCTTGGGCGCTTCGGAAACGTCCGTTCCTGCGTCGGAAGGGGGAGTTCCGGCGTCGGAGGAAGAGCTGTCGGCGGGGTCGTCCTCGCCGCACGCGGCAAGGAGCGGCAGCACAGACAGAAGCAGCGCGAGAAGCAGGATGCTGAATTTTTTCATGTGATCGCTTCCTTTCGTCCTGTAAAAATAAGATTGTGATATTATGATACAGCAAACGCGGAAAAATGTCAAGCAGAAAACAAAATTTGCTTCTTATCGACGGGTGAAAACGAGCCCTTCCGGCGAGGCGGAGGCAAGGAAGCGTTCCCGGATGCGGAGCATCTCCCCCTCGTTCTCCACGGTGAACAGCAGCGTCAGCAGTCCGACGCCTCCCTTCCGCAGAGCCTTGCGTTTGTCCAGCCGATAGGTGGGCAGCGAATTGTACAGCAGCGTGCGGTGTCCGTAGGTGCGTATCACCGGGAAACAGGCGCCAACCCGGTCGGTCAGCATGGCCTGGCAGGGCTGTTTGCCCTGCTTTTCGCAGGTGCCTCGCACCCGTCGGACCAGACAGGTCTCGGTGTGCATCAGGGGCAAACGTCCATAGCCCAGCGTTTCCAGCGCCATGGGCGTGAAGCCGAAGGAGTCCTGTTCCGCTTCCGGGGAAAGGAACAGCGAGGAAAAGCTGTACCCCTCCAGTACGTGAAGCGTTTCCCGGTTGGACACGTTGAGCGGGTAGTCCCCGTGCAGCCGGAACTTTTCCGCCATGGGCAGCAGCGAGAGCCCCGGGATCGTCACCCGGCGTACCCCCCGCGACCATGCTTTTTCCAGCAGACGGCGGACGTCCGCTTCCTCCCGGTCGAACACGACCCGAGGCAGAATGGCGCTGACGGTTTCCTCCAACCCGGAAATGTCCGCTTTTTCCAACCGCCAGAGTGGCAGGTCGATGCGGGCGGCGTCCGCGAAGGGGGCAAAGGAGCGGGGGAACGCGCCCTCAAAACGGGCGACGTAGCCCAACTGCTCCTTCGGGGAAAGCAGACGGGCGGGATCCTTTTCCGGCAGGGAAAAGGGCAGGGGCGTTTCCGGCTCGGGCGCGGAGGAGCGCTTCGGCAGCGCCGAAAGACGAATGTCCTCGGGGTGACGAATGTCCTCGGAGCGACGAATGTCCTCGGAATGACGAATGTCTTCCTCTCGCCGTACGCCGAACATCTCGTCGTTCACCCGCTTTTCGTAGTATCCGGCGGTAAAGCCGGAGCGGGAGAAGGTGTGCTGCAGGGTTTGGATCTCCGCTTCCGTGGGCAGCCGCTTTTCATCCAGCAGGCGGCGGTAGCAGGAAGTTACCGTGTAAACGTAGTCCGGCGATTTCATCCGGCCTTCGATCTTCAGGGCGCCTACGCCGAGGTCCGCCAGCTGATTTACATACGCCGCGAGACAGTTGTCCTTGAGGGAGAGGGGATAAGGCTCCTTGCCCCGATAGGGAAGGCGGCAGGGCTGGGCACATTCCCCCCGATTGCCGCTGCGCCGCCCGATCATGGCAGAAAGCAGGCAGCCGCCGCTTTCGCAGACGCACAGCGCCCCGTGGATGAACACTTCGCTCTCCACTCCGGCGTTCTGTACGAAGGAGGCGATGTCCTCCTTCGCCATCTCCCGCGCCAGAACCACCCGGGAAAATCCCATTTGCTTCAGCAGTCTGCCGCCGGCGGAGGAATGGATGCGCATTTGCGTGCTGGCATGCAGCACGACCTCCGGGAAGCGTTCCTTCATGCGTTTCGCCAGACCGAGATCCTGTACGATGTACGCGTCCGGCGCGACCTCCTTTTGCAGGAACGCCACTTCCTCCAGCACGTCGGAAAGCTCCCGGTCGAACAGCAGAGTGTTGAGCGTATACAACAGCCGGACCTTTGCGTCCCGGCAGGATTGCCCCGCCGCGACCAACTGCTCGTGGGTGAAGTTTCGCGCTCCTGCGCGGGCGTTGAACCGTCCTCCGCCCAGATACACCTCGTCAGCCCCCGCCGCGATGGCGGCGCGCAGGGCTTCCGGGCTGCCGGCGGGCGCAAGCAGCAGTGCCATATCAGCGGCAGGGGATCTCTTTGACCTGCGGGTGCAGATCGCCGAGATTCGCGGAGATGCGCAGTGCGTCGGGAGTGAACAGGAAGGTCTGGGTGTGGGGGGTATCGCTGTGCTTGCACAGGACGCGGACGGTATCTCCCTCTACCGCGAAGGAGGAGCGGATGTGCAGCTCCTCGATCCAGCCGAAATGCGGGTCTAACTGGTTGATAGAGGGGTTGCAATAGCGGAGGAAGGGGCTGCTTTCCACCCATTCGCCGCCGCCTGCCCGCAGGATCTGCACACCGTAGGCGGTTTCAAACCGGACGGTCAGCACGCCGTCCGCCCCCACGGAAAGGGCAGCGGAACGCAGCTCCGCCGGATTCTCTTTATATTGATAGGAAGCAATTTCTTTTGAGCTGCCGTGGAGGAAAGCGCCGTTGAGCGCCGGATGCGCCGCGTCGATGGGTTCGTCCGTGTCCGACCCGCCCCGGTCGATGGCGTCCAGCAGGGTGTAGATGTCCGACAGCTCCTGCTGCATGTTCGCCGCTTCCGCCAGCTGGACGACGACGGTGTCCTCCTCCGGGAGTACCACGCAAAGCTGTCCGAACGCGCCGTCCCCCCGGAAGCCGCCCCGGGCGTTGCGCCAGAACTGGTAGCCGTAGCCCACCACCCAGTCGGGGGTTCCGTTGGAGCTGTTGTCCGCGATGGGACTTGTCGCTCCGCGGAGCCATTCCTCGCTGACGATTCGCTGTCCTTCGTATACGCCGCCATGGAGCAGCATCATCCCGAATTTCAACACGTCGTCCGCCGAAAGGAACATACCGGTTCCGCCGCAGTGCCTCCCGTCCGCAAGGCAGAGCGCTCGCGGGCGTTGGATGCCCAGCTTGGAGAACAGGTACGCCTGTAAAAAGTCGTTCAGCTTCATGCCGGAACGCTTTTCCACCGCCGCGCCGCAGACGCAGGTGCCGCCGGTGGAGTAGACGAAGGTGGTGCCCGGGCGGTACACCACCGGCATGGCGAGGAAAGTCCTCACCGCGTCTTCGGAAAGGCGCATCTTGTCCAGATGGCAAACCTCATGCCCGGACTGCATGGAAAGCACGTCCCCCAAGGTCATAGCGGCAAGGTTTTCGGAGATCTCCGGCGGCGCACATTCCGGGAAAATGTCCAGCATGCGCTCGCTGACGTGCAGGAGCCCCATCTCCTGCGCGATGCCCACCGCCACAGAGGTGAAGGATTTGGAGAGGGAATACAGGTGCATCCGGTCATCGGCACGGTGGGGCGTAAAATCGGCGCTGAGCGTCTTTCCCTTGCGGTACAGACGGAAGGAGCGCAGCGTCACCCCATCGCGGGCGCAGAGCGCGAGATATTCCCGGATGGCGGCAGGGTCACAACCTTTGTTTTGCATCATGCTCATAGGACTTTTCCTCGACTGTTCGGTAGATTTGTCCCCATTATAGCGGGTTTGTAAAAAAAAGTCAACTACATCTTGCGTTTTTCCCCGGGATGTGTTACAATAGAATGGAATAGAACCGAAAGCGTCGTTTCCGCCCGTCTGCATGGGCCATCTATTATATAATGGAAGAAAAGAAAGAGGGACTTACATATGAGAAATAAAACCTTCCGCAGGGTCTGCGGCGTGCTGCTGTTTGCGTATGCCGCCTGTTTGCTTGGAGGATACGGGATCTTTGCCGCGGTGGCAGTGCTGCTGTTGGCGGGCGTAGCGATGGATCCGCTGTGCGCGCTGTCATCGTCTGCGCTGTATCTGTTGGCGGGGATCTGGCTGCCCGTCTATCCCGATTCGACGCACGGACTGGACGTGCTGTTCGGTGCGAGGGGCGGGTTCCTGCTTTCGCTGCTGTTTTGCACCTTCCTCATCGCCGCATTGCGGAGCGGATTGCGCGGACATCCGATCCTCGCAACCCTCGCCGGGCTTTGCGTTTCCTTCCTGCTGTTTTTCGGCATCGGGATCCTGTGGCAGTCCATCCGGACCGAGGCTACGTTTTCCGCCGTGCTGAACGCGCAGGTAGGGAAGCCTATGATCCGGTTTGGTCTGTGCTCGCTGCTGGCGTTGTTTGCGTCGCCCTCGCTTTATCGCGCCGTATAGTTTTTTCGATTGAGAATTGACAAGCGCGGCAGGGTGTGTTATACTGAAAAGAGAAGTTTGGAAAAGAGGCGAAAGGCGTGGAAAAAAACCGGCACGGAGGTTCTGTGAGGCAGGAAATGCCCTCCGAGCAGGACGGGCTGTTCATCGGCAGGAACGCCGTGGCGGAACTGCTGAAAAGCGACCGACCGGTGGACAGGGTTCTGATCCGGCGGGGAGAGCGGGACGGCTCGCTTTCCGTGATCTGCGCGCTGGCGCTGGAAAAGGGTGTTCCGCTGTTGGAAACGGACGTGCGCAAGCTGGATCAACTGGCGCCCGGCGGTGTTCACCAGGGCGTTGCGGCGTATGCGGCGGAAACGGCGTACCTTTCCGTGCAGGAACTGCTGGAGCGGACGGAACGCGCCGGGGAGCTTCCTTTCTATGTGATCCTGGACGGCGTTTCCGATCCGCACAATCTGGGGGCGATCCTTCGCTCGGCGGAGTGTGCGGGGGCGAACGGCGTCATCCTGCCGAAACGGCGGGCGGTTGGCGTCAATGGCACCGTCGCCAAAGCCAGTGCAGGCGCCGTCTTTCATGTGCCGGTAGCAAGGACGGGCAATTTGGCGTCGGCGGTGAAGCTGCTCAAGGAGCACGGCGTGTGGATCTGGGCAGTGGAAATGGGCGGCAAGCCTTACGACCAACAGGATTTCCGCGGTAAGGTGGCGTTGGTTCTGGGCAGCGAAGGGGAGGGCGTCTCCCGTCTGCTGAAGGAAGAAAGCGATTTCCTGACGGGGATCCCCATGTACGGCAAGATCAATTCGCTGAATGTCTCCAATGCGGCGGCCATCGTGCTGTTCGAGGCGGCAAAGCAGCGTTTCCGCGCGGAATAGCTGTTGCAACTCACTGCGTTCGTTGCAACAATTTGCGGTTCCGTACGCTCGCGCCGTCGCGCCAAAGTGCTGCGCACTTTGACACTCGCGGAACCGTAAGGTATTTTCGGGTCGGCGCATGTCCGCCCCGAAAATGGATTTTTATTGTAATTTGTAAAAACTCTGATTTGTATATTTGCCTATTCGTTTTTGATATTTGGAGTTTCCTAAGGAAGCCGCTCCGCGAGGGCTGTCGCCGGGTGACTGAAAGGATTGGTGATCGTTTTGAACGAAAAACGAGACGAACTGGATATTTCCGATCTCCTGCGGGAAGCGGATGAAGAGAACGAGGTCGCCCGTTCCCTGCAGGAAAAGCGCGAAGCGGAAAAGGCGCGGATGACGAAAACCCTCGTGGCGCCCGCCGTGGGCGCGGAGGCGGATCCGCAGCCGGAAAGCGGGCAAAGCAACCGTCGGGATCTGGACGCGGAGACCATCGAGCTGATCGATCAATACAGCACGCGCGAGATCCGCGACGAGAAGAGCGATACGCAGGAATTGCGGGAAACGCTGGCGCGCAAGCTGCAAGGGGATAAGCTGCTGGGCTATCTGGACCCGAACCCGCAGAACGCCGCACGAAAGACCGAACACCTCCGCGATGCCATACGCGAAGCGGGACAGTTGAGCGCGGAGGAACTGGAAAAGCGCATGAGCCGCAGCGATCCGTCCCATCGCTTCTCCGATGAGGAAGACCTTCCTGAACAGGAGATGTTCGGGCAAGAGGAAATGTTCCCTCTGGGGGATCAATTAACGCTCAAAGAGCAAAAGCGGGAGGCGAGCTCCCACGCCACCTTCGACCGGGACTATGAGCAACTGGGGCAAAAGGTGATCGGGAACGGGATCCCGGAGGAATCGGACGACGATTCGCAGATCTCCTTCTTCCCGGAGGAATCGGACGTAGAACCTCTCGAACCGGAGATGGACGAGCGGGAGATCAACCTCCGCATGGCGTTCGATATGATGCGGGACGGCGATTACGACGCCGACGCGGTGGTCAAGGAGCGCATGCCCGGCAAACGCAAGCGCACCCGCACCGCAGATCCGCTGCTTACGTATACCAGCCGTTCCCAGAACGCGGAGATCGACGGCAAGCTGAAAAAGGCCCGGCGGCGGGAACTGATTCGGCTGGCGCTTGTCCTGATCGCCGCACTGCTGCTTTGCAGGTTTGAGCTGACCGGCGCGGACGGCGCTTTCGGCGGACTGCTGCAGCGGGGAAGTACGGGTCTGCGGTTATATATTCTCATTGATCTGCAGCTGCTGTTCCTGTGCGGTCTTGCCGTCCTGCCCTCTGTGGTGCGGGGCGTTCGCGGGCTTGCCGGCAGAAAGCTGGTCCCGGAGAGCCTGCTGGTGTGCGGGATGCTGTGTGCGGCGCTGTACGCGGCCGTGCTGATCGTCCGGGAGCCGTCGGCGGACACACTCCGGCTGTACGGGCTTCCCGTGGCGTTCGCCGCCGTCTGCGCGGCGCTGGCGAATGTGCAGACCGCTTCCCGCAACTGCCATGCCTTCCGCATGATCGCCTCCAAACGGCCGAAGTATGTGGCGGAACGGCTGCAAAACGCCGTCAAGGAGTCCGAAGCCTTCGGCAGATACTTATATGAAGACAGCGAGCTGTATTCCGTCCGCCGGACGGACTTCGTGGAAGGGTTTTCGGAGCGAGTGGCGAAGCGCCCGAAGTATAACGACCTGTTCCACTTCCTGCTTCCGCTGATCTTGCTGGTGTCTGCCGTCCTGTTCGCCGTGCTGCTCTATCTGGGGCGTCCCTTCGAGGAAGCGCTCCGCGCCTTTGCGGCGCTGGTGGCGTTTTCGGTGCCCTCCACCGCCTTCTTCATGATCCCGCTGCCTCTGACGGCGGCAACCCGCAAGGGGAAGAAGTGCTCCGGCGCGTTCATCGGCGGCACCATCGCGGAGGAATACGCCATGGCGTCCGCACTCTCCTTCGCGGATACGGAGGTTTATCCCTCCAACATGGTCAACGTGACCAGCGTCAAAACCTATGGGGACTATCGGATTGACAAGGTGATCCCGGAGGTGGCAAGGGTGTTCTCCTTCCTCGGCGGACCGCTTGCGAAGGTGACGGAGCGCATGATCGACGGGCAGGTGGAAAAACCGCTCTCCGCGCGGGTCATCGAAAACGTCGCGGACGGCATCTGCGTCGCCATCGACGGTAAGCATATTTTTCTGGGCAAGCGCAGCTACCTGCGGCGGTACCGTTTCGACGCGCCGGTGGACCAGGGGGACGAGGGCTACGAAAAGGGCGTCGGCTCTGTGATGTATGTGGTCATCGACGAGCAACTGGCGGCGAAGTTCTATATCCGCTACCGCATCAACCCCCGTTTTGAACAGCTTTTGCAGGATCTATACCGTGCCGGTCTTTGCCTGGGCGTAAAAACCATGGATCCCAACATCACCAACGAGCTGATCGCCGGTTCTATCCGTTTCCATAAGTGCCCCATCTCCGTGCTGAAGCAGGATACCCCCAACGAGGTTTCCTTGAATACGGAGCGAGCGTCCGGCGGCGTGGTCTGTCACTCCTCGCTGCACAATTTCCTGCAAATGTTCTCCCTGTGCGACAAGGTGCGCCATGTGACCAAGTGCAACGCCATCATCTCTACGGTGTCCACCGTGCTTTCTGCGTTGGCCATCGTTTTCCTCGCCGTCACCGGGGAGCTTCATTCCTTCGGCGCGGCGCAGGCGCTGCTGTTCCAGATTTGCTGGCAGGTCCCGGTTTGGGTGCTTTCCTTCCTTTCCGTGTAGGGGATCCAGGGTAGATTTAGTGAAAAATGACAAAAATCGAACCGATAATTCTCTACGCGTTCCAAAAGAAAAGGGTTGCATATTTTCGCAGAATCTTTTATAATATAGGTACGGCTGTTAATTTGCCTGACACACGGCTATGCGGGGGAGATCCCCGGAAAAGAGGATTTTCATATGATTCATTCTAAAACGAGAAGATATTCGTGCCTGCTCGCGGTGCTGCTGTTCTGCACGGCGCTGCTGTTTTCCGCCTGCGTTCCCAACGGCTCCCCGGACGAGGATATTTTCAGAACCATCCTTTCCACGGATGGTGACGACGGACCGGCGGAGACCAACCCGGAGGCACTTGCGGAGAATGAGTATCTCTCCATCCTCGATGTGATCAGCATTACGCCTACTAACGTCGCCGTGTACGGTCAGCTGACGGACGAAGCGAAAAATGCAGGCGTCACCTCCGTGCGGATTACGGGAGGCGTCGGTATGGAAGTGCAGGAGTCCTGTTCGGACGGTTATTTCGTGATCCCCTTTGACCTGCCCGGCACGACCAAGGCGAACTTCGCCGCCACCGCGATGTGCGGGGAGAAGGAAGTGGGCGAGTCCCTCACCTTTACCGCTCCCTATGACTCTACCGCCGAGCCCCGCTTGGACGGCAAGAGCGTTTCCGTGGGAAGCGATTCCCGGCTGTATTTCAGCAAATATCTGGATGATTATCTCGGCGCCAAACTCTACACGGCGTCCCAGGTGAAGAAGATCAAATCCGTAGTTGCCAGCACCTATGCCGCTTATGCGAACCGTGCCGGCGGCTCGGAAGTCGCTATTGTTTACGTATTTCTGCCGGACATCACCACCATGGATCCCGGCATCCTCCGGGAGGAGGACGTTGCAGGCAAGAAAAACCTGCTTACCCGCTATGAACAGATCGTCACCGCCATCAGCGGCACCCGCGCAAAGGTAGTGGATATGCAGACGGTTCTGCAAGCAGAACTGGACAGCGGCAAAACCATCTACGATCTGTACCGTCAGACGGACAGCCATCCCACGGAGTACGCCTCTTTCCTGATGTATCGCGAGGTCATGAGGTACATCTCCGCGCTGGATCCCGACGTGGTGCCCCGCACCATCGACGACTATACCTTCACCGAAATGACGGTCAAGGGCGGCGATTACGTCACCTATCGCGATCTGGATCCGGACGTGATCACCGAGACCATCAAGCTGCTGAAGCCGACGTTCGATTATCAGCCCGCAGTGGCGAATATCAAGCTGTATAACGATCCGGAAAATAAGGATTACACGCTGTTCACGGATATCAACTCCAACGACGCGTACACCGGCGGCGCGGAGCGTTCGCTTGTGACCACCGGTCGGACGGAGTTGCCGAACCTGCTGATCTACCGGGATGAAAACGGCATCGCCGCCTCCCTGATGATCGCCGATTCCTGCGACCAGACGCTGCTTGCGAGAGCCGGCGACTTCACCATCAGCTTGACGGACGCCGCGCAGTACCGCGACAAAGAAGAGAAGAAGAGCGTGCTGGATTGCATCGTCGTCTTCGTCTCCGAATCCAGCATCCCGGACGCTTTCGATAACAGCTTGTTGTAAGCGCCGGTACGATCGACTCAATCGAATACAAGGGAGAAACTCATGTTGACCATGTTGTGCAAAAAATCATTGGTCGCGCTGCTGGTTTTCTCCCTTTTCCTTTGCCTGCTCATGTCCGCATGCGGGCGGAAGGAAAAGGGCGAAGCATCCGTGTCGACTTCTTGGGGGGATTGGGACGTTCCCAGCGGCTCCCCGGACGATGATATTACCCGTGTGTCCCTTTCCGTGGATGATACGGAAGAATCGGAGAATCCGGAAGTCCTTGCGGAAAACGAATCTCTCGTCCTTCTTGACGTGATCAGCGTAACGCCGACCAGCGTCGCCGTGTTCGGACAGTTGACGGAAGAAGCGATGGGCGCGGGCGTCAATTCCGTGCGGATCACGGGGAGCGCCGGTATGGAAGTGCAGGAGTCCTGCGCGGACGGTTACTTCGTGATCCCCGTCGACCTGCCCGGCGCGTCGGAAGCGAGCTTCTTCGCCACCGCCATGCGCGGAGCGGAGCAGGTGGGCGAATCCCTCGCCTTTACCGCTCCTTATGACCCCACCGCCGAATCCCGTCTGGACGGCAAGAACGTCTCCGTGGGACGGGATTCCCGGCTGTATTTCAGCAAGTATCTGGACGATTTCCTCGGGACCAACCTGTATACGGCGTCCCAATTGAGCAAGATCAAATCCGTAGTTGCCAGCACCTGTAACGTTTATGCGAGCCGTGCCGGCGGCTCGGAAGTTGCCATCATCTACGTGTTTCTGCCGGACATCACCACCATGGATCCCGGTATCCTTCGGGAGGAGGACGTTGCGGGCAAGCAAAACCTTCAGACCCGCTATGCACAGATCGTCACCGCCGTTAGCGGGACCAAAGCAAAGGTGGTGGATATGCAGACGGTCCTGCAAGCGGAACTGGACAGCGGCAAAACCATCTACGATCTGTACCGCCGGACGGACAGCCATCCCACGGAGTACACCTCCTTCCTGATGTACCGGGAAGTCATGAAGTACCTCTGCGCGCTGGATCCCGACGTGGTGCCCCGCACCATCGACGAGTATACCGTCACCGAAATGGCGGTCAAGGGCGGCGATTACGTCACCTATCGAGGGCTGGACCCGGAGGTGATCACCGAGACCGTCAAACTGCTGACCCCGACGTTCGATTATCAGCGCGCAGTGGCGAAAATTAAGCTGTATACCGATCCAAATAACAAGGATTACACGCTGTTTACGGACATCAACTCCAACGACGCGTACACCGGCGGCGCGGAGCGTTCTACGGTGACTACCGGCCGGACGGAGTTGCCGAACCTACTGATCTACCGGGATGAAAACGGCATCGCCGCCTCCCTGATGATCGCGGATTCCTGCGACCAGACGCTGCTTGCGAGAGCCGGCGACTTCGCCGTCAGCTTGACGGACGCCGCGCAGTACCGCGACAAAGAAGAGAGGAAGAGCGTGGCAGATTGCATCGTCGTCTTCGTCTCCGAATCCAGCATCCCGGACGCTTTCGATAACTGCTTGTTATAAGCAAAAAAATCTTTGAAATTCGATAGAAAATGGGGGAAACCGTATGGAACACATCCTTCACAAAAAAACATGGATCGCATGTTTGCTGGCGTTTGCCCTTCTCTTCTGCCTGCTCATGTCCGCATGCGGGCAGGGGGAGAACGGGGAATCCTCCGCCGACGGAACGTCCGCCGATGAGACGTCCGCTGACGAGACGTCTGCCGGTGACACGTCGTCGGAGGGCGAGTCCTCCGATGGACAAGGGGGGGAGGGCGAGGACCCCAAGCCCATCACCTACCGCACCAACATCGCCCTGCGGAAGCCCTACACCGGCCCCGAAGCGGCGAGCGCCTACCCGGATACCTACGGCAGCGAGCTGACGGACGGGCTGACCTACAACGGGAACGGGCAGAGCTATTTTGACCCCTGCTGGTCCGACTACGGAAAGCCGGATCCGGTGGAATTTATCATCGATCTGGAGGAGGTCTACGAGGGGATTTATGCCTTCGGCGTCTCCTACATGGTGGATATCGGAGCCGGGATCGGCGCGCCCCAATCCGTTCGCGTGTCTTGGTCGCTGGACGGAGAATCGTGGGACGGCAGCACCCGCATCCGCACGCAAACGACGCCGGAGGACGGCTGCTACGTGGGGGAAACGGACATGGATACCTGCGTTTCCGCCCGGTATATCTGTTTCAGTATGTCCCATTATGCCGCGAACCTGTTCTTGGATGAGCTGTACGTCTACGCGGACGTCCCGCCGCAGGACGACACGGCCGCCGTGCGGGAGCTGGTTTTGCAGGCGTATAACGAAGATACCTATTCCTATTCCGCCGCGATGGCAGCCCTCGCTTCCGGCGTTCCCGACCTCACCAAGGTCAAGCAATCCTTCTCCGTGGGGGCAAACTATATCCCTTCCCGCGGCGTATCCTCGACGTTCCCGGACAAAGGAAGACTGTTGACCGATGGGAAAGCCACCGGCGCCAGCTACGAATCCGGCGCTTATGTGGGGTACGAAGGGGGAGACGCGCTGGAGATCATTCTGACGCTTTCTGCCGTAACGGACGGCGTTTCCGTCTTCGAGGCGTCCCTGTATTGCAACGCCGCTCTGGGGGTGACGTCCCCCGCGTATATGGACGTGGCGGTAGAGCGCGACGGGCAGTTCCTCACCGTAGGGCGGGTCTATGCGCCGTCGAAGACCAAGGACGGTCCCTGCACCTACACCCTCTCCCTTCCTGTGACGCTGTCTGCACAGAAGGTGCGCTTCTCCTTCCCCGCACAGGAGCGTACGTATTTGCTCATCGAAGAATTGACGGTGGGGGGCTACCAAAAGCAGGAAATCCCGAAATTTAATAGCTTTTACAGCGAAAAACCCATCGACAAGGTGACAAAAGAGGTCTATTTCCCCTCCTCCGACGCGGGGTATAACGACCGCGTCAACCTGATCTCTCGCCTGCCACAGCGGATCTTCTCCTTTGTGCCGCTGGCGGCGGGAACGCCGGGCAACAGTCTCGAGGGCAGCACCCTGCTGACCGACGGCGTGTATGCAACGAACGCCGCCTATACCGACAGCGCCTACTTCAAGTTCGGCGGCGGGGAGGGCAGAGACGTTGTCTACGACTTCGGCGGGCTCGCCGCGGTGGACGGCTTCTCCCTCAGCTTTTTGCGGCAGGTGGAGGTAGGGATTAACGAAATCGACTATGTGATGTTCTACCTTTCCGAAAACGGCGTGGATTGGTACGGCGTGCAGGCGGCTGCACTGCCCACCAACCAGCCGACGGAGTTCCTGCGCTACGATTACACGCTGGATCGGGTCTATCGGGCGCGTTTCGCCCGCTTCTCCTTCCGCGTCTGGCCCAACGCCTACTGCGATGAGCTGCAGGTTTGGGGCAAAAAGAACGTCTCCGGCGCCTCCCCGCTTTCCGAAAGCGGGCGGAAGCCTACGCTGATGGATCAGAACGCTTATGCGAAGCGGGACGTCACCCTCGGCGGCGCCAACGACACGGTGCTGATCCCCAACTACTCCGCTGCCGACGAAAGGAAAAATAAACCGGACGCTGGTTTCTCCGTGGAGGAGCTGCTGGCGTACGTGGCTTATCTGGATAGGGCGGGGAACATCAAGGATACCATGTTTGACGGCTTCCTGTTCTGCCCCACCGGGAGCGGTTTGGACGGCGGACATTTCTACGAAAACGCCAGCCTGCGGGAAATGAAAGATATGTACGATAAGACCTTCGTCGCCGGCAGGGACGTGGATGCGCTGGAGCAGGCGGCGGCAAAGACGGCTGCCGCACTGGGGAGGAATGACCTCAAGGTGTATTACTACCTGCCCCTGTACCATCCCGGGGCGGGCGTCACCTTCGGCGATCTGGACGGCGACGGAAAGGCGGATACGCTGGACAGCTTTGAAAAGCAGATGGACGCCCTGCGCTGGCAGATGGACTATATCCTTTCTCTCGTGAAGAGCCGGAACGACAAGCACGCCGTATTCGCAGGCTTCTATTGGTTGCATGAGGGGATGAACGCCGTGCCGGAGGAAGCCCTTATGCTGCAAACCACCTCCGCGGAGGCGAAAAAGCGGGGATACGGGCTGTTCTGGATTCCCTATTACAAGGCGCCGGGCTTTGAAACGTGGGCGTTCGATGGCTTCGACATCGCCTGCATGCAGCCCAACGTGGCGTTTTCCGCCGATTCCAACAACATCTATATCCAGTACTGTGCGCAGATCGCCAAACGGCTGGGCATGTGCGTGGAGATGGAGATCAGCGAAGGCGCACTGGTGGACTACGTGTTCTTTGACAAGTACATGAAGTACCTGCTGGGCGGGGAACTCTACGGTTACATGACGGAAACGCCCCATTTCTACTATCAGGGCGTGGATATCTTCCTGCTGGCGTCCCGCTCGGAGAGCGACCGGACGCGGCTGATCTACGACGGCACCTACGCCTTCATCAAAGGCGAGCTGCCGAAGCCGGAGCCGCTGCAGGACACCTCCTTTGCCGGGCAGAAGGGAGAACCGCTTTCCGGCACCCTCAACGCTTCCGGCAGCGACGGGGAGGTCTATTTCCTCGTCCTTTCCCCGGAACACGGGACCGTGACGGTGGATGAGAACGGCGATTTCGTTTACTACCCGGAAGCGGGCTTTGCCGGCGCGGACTCCTTCCGCGTGGTCAAGAGCAACTACCTGTACGAAACGGAGATCGCGGAGATCACCGTGCAGATCGCATCATAAGAACCGAAAAACAAACAGAACACCCGTCGAAAGACGGGTGTTCTTCGTTTTGTTTGCAAGAGGGGAGCGCTTACTTCTGCACGGCTTTTTTGCGCCGGATCACGGAAGAAACCAGCATACAGATACCGTAGACCGCCAGATACAACAGCACGGCGAAGAAGTAAAACGCGACATATGCCTGCATATCCAGATCGGTATCCACCACCAGAGACTGGGAAATCAACACGATGGGGACGAATAGCACGAGAATATGCAGAAAGCGCTTGGCGGCGGAGGGAAGTGCCTTCGGGCGGAACACGATATAGGAAAACCCGAACAGCAGGGAAGCGAACAGCAGAATGAACAGCTTGAGGATCAGATCCTTCGCCATCGGGGTGAGGAACTGTTTTTCCTCGCTAACCTTCATCGTCATCAGCCATACCTCCAGCAGACTGCAGAGGGTATAGCAGACAAGCGACCGAAAAAGGGAAAGTCCTACGAACCGCTTCCACCAAAGGATTTTTTCCTGCCGGGACGCCGACGGGCGGCTGTCCATTACGCCAGAAGTGCCCGCACTTCTTCAGACAGCGCTGCGGGGTCGACGGAAGCAGTGACCAGACATTCCACGTTGTTCTGCTTGGTGATATGAGCCGCCTTCTTCAGGAAGCACTCCAGCTCCTCGATCCGCTCCTCGCAGATGGCGTAAGCGCCGTCGATGAAGATCTCCGTAATGTCATAGTTGGCGGAAAGGATGCCGCACAGGAAGCCGTAGAGCATATCGCCGTTGGTGATGCCATACTCCTCGCTGTTCACCAAACGTGCATGATACGTCAGGTCAAACGTAAGTTTTTTGCCTTTTTCCACGCAAACGACCGAGCCGTTGGACTCTCCGCAGACCTTGTTGACCTCCTCGATGAGAGCCTTGGTTTTTCCGGTGCCTTTGACGCCTGCTAACAGTTTCATAAGTAAACTCCTTTTTATTTGTAATTGCCGGAAGGCGCGCTTCGCCCCCGTTTTTTTACGTCTTTTTTAGATGTTTTTGAGCTGCTCTTCCAGAGAAGCGCGCTGCTCCTCGTAGCCGGGCTTGCCCAGCAGTGCGAACATATTCTTTTTGTAAGCCTCCACGCCGGGCTGATCGAAGGGATTGACCTCCAGCAGGTACCCGCTCGCCGCGCAGGACAATTCGAAGAAGTAGATCAACTCGCCCAGCGTGCGGGCGTCCTTGACGTCGTAGCGGATCAACAGCGTTTCCGTGCCGCCTTGTTCATGGGCGAGCAGGGTGCCCAGCATGGCTTTCTTGTTGATCTTATACATGGCTTCCCCTGCCAGATAGTTCAGCCCGTCAGCGTTCGCCTCTTCAAACGGAACGGTCAGATCCCGCGTGGCGGGCTTGGAAAGGGTGCAGACCGTTTCGAACAGGATGGGGGAGCCGTCTTGCATGAACTGCCCGAGGGAGTGCAGGTCGGAAGAATAGACGACGGAAGCGGGGAACAACCCCTTCTTTTGCTTCCCTTCGCTTTCCCCGAACAGCTGCTTGAACCATTCCCCGAGGAACCGGAAGGACGGGTCGTAGCTGGCGAGGACCTCCACCGCCTTGCCCCGCTCCAAAAGGAGGTTGCGGACAATGGCGTAACGGTATGCGTCGTTGGAAAGCCCGGCGGAAAAGAGCGCTTCCCGTTCCGCGGCGGCGCCTGCCATCAGCGCGTCGATATCGATGCCCGCGCAGGCGATGGGCAGCAGCCCCACCGGGGTCAGCACCGAGAATCGGCCGCCGATGTCGTCCGGAATGACGAAGGTTTCGTAGCCGTTTTCCGTGGACATTTGCCGGAGTGCGCCGCGGGAGCGGTCGGTGGTGGCGTAGATGCGGGAGGAAAGCTCCGCGGGGGTATAGCGCTTGGCGAGATACTCCCGAACGATCCGAAAAGCGATGGCGCTTTCCGTGGTGGTGCCGGATTTGGAAATCACGTTGACGCTGACATCCTTGCCTTCGCAAAGTTCCAGCACGTTCTTCAGCTCCTCCCCGTTGAAGGAGTTGCCGATGAAGTAGATGTCCGGCGTGTTCTTGCGTTTGCCGTTGTAGTAGACGCCCTGCAGAAACTCGATGACGGCGCGTGCGCCCAGATAGGAGCCGCCGATGCCGATGACCAGCAGGATGTCGCTGTCGCGCTTGATCTTCTGGGCGGCTTCCTTGATGCGGGCGAATTCTTCCCGGTCATAGTTAACCGGCAGATCCACCCAGCCCAGGAAATCGTTGCCCGCGCCGGAGCGGTTGCGGATGGCTTCGTCCGCCCGCGCGATGCGGGAGTCGAAGGCTTTGACGTCCGCTTCCGTTACGGAGCGGAGGTGGGAATACTGAAACGTGATCATACGAAAAAGTTGTTCATCCTTGTATCAAGTTTACTTTCCCTTTTATTATACACGAGTTCGAGCCGCTTGTCAATCACCAAACGCCGAATATGTTGGATAAAATTCTTCCGAGCATGGTCCCGAACCCGATTTTCTCCGCGGAGGACGCGGCGTACACCGGTACGGAGGCCAGCGCTTCCCCTTCCCGCAGGAAGGTCAGCGTTCCTACCACCTGCCCTTTTTCCACCGGTGCTTCGAGGAACTCCGGCAGGGAGAGGGATTGGGTGATGTTCCCCGCGCCGCCTTTTTCCGTCAGCAGGGAAGGGACTTTACAGGTCAGCCCCACGGTCTCCTGCACGCCGCGCTTCACCGGGAGGCTCTCCGGCAGCGTCGCTTCCGGGGTGGTGATGGCGTAATGGGCAAAGCCGAAGTCCAGAAGCTGTTTGGCGAGGGCGAAGCGGTCATCGCTGGTGGGGGAGCCGAGAACTACGGCGATGAGCTGCATCTCCTCCCGTTTTGCAGTGCCGGAGAGGCAGTAGCCGGCTTCTGAGGTAAAGCCGGTTTTCATGCCGTTGGCGCCCTGATAGAAGCGGATGAGCTTGTTGGTGTTGGCAAGCCCGAAAGCGCCGTTTCGGATGGTGTCCATCCAGATATTGGTGTAATTCAGCACCATGGGATGCTCCAGCAGGGCACGGGTGGTGATTGCCACGTCCCGGGCGCTGGAGTAGTGTCCTTCCACGGGCAGACCGTTGGTGTTGACGAAATGGGTGTTGGTCAGCCCCAGCGACTCCGCCTTTTCGTTCATTTCCGCGATGAAGGCTTCCTCACTGCCACAGACCGCCTCCGCCAGCGCCACCGTGGCGTCGTTTGCAGAGACCACGATGAGGGATTTCAGCAGATCGTCCACGGTCATCTGCTCTCCCGGCTCCAGAAAGACCTGCGAACCGCCCATGGAAGCGGCGCGGTCGCTGACGGTGACGATGTCCTGCAGGGAAAGTCTGCCGTCGTCGATGGCTTCCGCGATGAGCAGCGTCGCCATGACCTTCGTCACGCTGGCGATGGGGAGCGGGTCGTCCGCGTTGCTCTCGAAAAGCACCCGCCCGGTGGAGGCTTCCATCAGCAGGCAGGACTTGTGGGGGACGCTGCTGGAAAAAGCCGCGGCGGGAATCGCTTCCCGGTACCAGTATTCCTCAAAGGCGAAGTCGTAAGGGTAGATGGGCGAGGTCTCCGTCGCCAGTACCGGCCGTGCGGTTCCTACAAGCAGCAGCGGCAGGAGCAGCAGGATGGCAAACAGCTTCTTTTTCATGCAAAAATCGATCCTTTCGTATCGCTGTGATTCCTTTCATTTGTATGCAGTCTGTCCGCGCAAAATACAAAAGTTTTCGAAAAACCCTTTACAAAAGTCGAATTTTCCTGTATCATAGAAATATCAGCACATGGTCGGAAAGGAAGTTTTCTTCGGTATGGAGCAGCAATGGCAAACAGAGCAGCAGACGGTATTGGTTTTGGATTTCGGGGGGCAGTACAAGGAGCTGATCGCCCGGCGCGTGCGGGAACAGCACGTACATTCCTTCATCCTGCCGGGGGATACGCCCGTCGAACAGATCCGCGCCTTTTCTCCCATCGGTATCATCTTCACGGGAGGTCCCTCCAGCGTGTACGGTGAGGGCAGCCCGGATGTGGATGCGGAGATCTTCCGTCTGGGCATCCCGGTGCTGGGCATCTGCTACGGGATGCAACTCATGTGCCACAAGCTGGGCGGCGTCGTGACCCAATGCGACGTGAGCGAATACGGCGTGACGGAGGCGGAGCTGCTCGTGGAGGACAGCCCGCTATTTGCCGGACTTGAAAAGGAACAGACGGTGCTGATGAGCCATACCGATTATGTCAGCCGCCCGCCGGAGGGCTTCCGCGTGACTTCGCGGACAGACCACTGCCCGGCTTCCTCCTTCGAGAACGCGGAACAGAAGCTCTACGGCGTGCAGTTCCACCCGGAGGTCATCCATTCCGTCCACGGCAAGGAGATTTTGCGCAACTTCCTCTTCGGCGTCTGCGGCGCCAAGGGGGATTACGATATGCAGGGCTACATCCGCAAGCAGACCGAGCTGGTCAGGGAGCAGGTGGGGGACGGACGCGTGATCCTCGGGCTTTCCGGGGGCGTGGATTCCTCCGTCTGTGCCGCGCTTCTTGCGCGGGCGCTGCCGGGACAGGTGACCTGTATTTTTGTCGACCACGGCATGATGCGTAAGGACGAGGGGGACGAGATCGAGCAGGCGTTCAAGGACCGCGATCTGCATTTCGTCCGCGTGGACGCGTCGGAGCGCTTCCTTTCCAAGCTGGAAGGCGTCACGGAGCCGGAACGCAAGCGCAAGATCATTGGCGCGGAGTTCGTAGCGGTTTTTCGGGATGAAGCGGAAAAGCTTGGGGGAGAGGCCGGTGGCCAATTCCTTGCGCAGGGCACCATCTACCCCGACGTGATCGAATCCGGCGGCGGCAAAGCCGCCACCATCAAGAGCCACCACAACGTGGGCGGACTGCCGGAAGAGATAGGGTTCAAGGGCATCGTGGAGCCGCTGCGGGGGCTTTTCAAGGACGAAGTGCGCGCGGTGGGCAGAGAACTGGAACTGCCTGACTATCTGGTAGACCGTCAGCCCTTCCCGGGACCGGGTCTTGCAGTGCGCGTCATCGGGGAGATCACCCGCGAGAAGCTGGAGATTTTGCGCAACGCCGACGCCATCCTGCGGGAAGAAATCGGCAGGCTGGCGCCGGAACATCGTCCCAGCCAATACTTCGCAGCGCTGACCAATATGCGCGCCGTGGGAGTCATGGGGGACGGCAGGACGTACGATTACGCCGTCGCTCTGCGCGCCGTGGATACGGACGACTTCATGACCGTGAAGTTCACGCCGCTGCCCATTGAGCTGCTGGCGAAGATCTCCCGCCGGATCACCAACGAGGTCGCCGGCGTCAACCGGGTGCTGTACGACATTTCGGACAAGCCCCCGGCAACGGTGGAATACGAATAAAAAGAAAGATACATAACGGAGGGAAAGAACATGGCAATTCTTGTACGGCCCGAAAACATGGAGCGCATCACCACGACCGCGCTGGCGGAGGCGTTCATCGCGGAACAGATCGAGGACATCCGCGCACAGGTGGGGGACAAAAAGGTGCTGCTGGCGTTATCCGGCGGCGTGGATTCGTCCGTCGTAGCGGCGCTGCTGATCCGCGCCATCGGCAAACAGCTGGTCTGCGTGCACGTCAACCACGGTTTGCTGCGCAAGGGCGAGCCGGAGCAGGTCATTAAGGTGTTCCGGGACGAAATGGACGCAAATCTGATCTACGTGGACGCGGTGGACCGCTTCCTCGACAAGCTGGCGGGCGTCTCCGACCCGGAGACCAAGCGCAAGATCATCGGCGGCG
>JAFLUP010000025.1 GCA_022508745.1 Oscillospiraceae bacterium
GTGAAGATCCTTGAAAAACAGGAGAAAATGATCGCCGAATTCCAAAAGTGGGTCTGGCAGTCCGAGAACAGAAAAAGGAGACTGCAAAGCGCCTACTGCCGCAAATACGGAAATATCCGGAAACGGACGTTTGACGGGTCGTTCCTGGAATTTCCCGGCATGAACGAGGAGATTTCGCTGTACCCGTACCAGAAAAATTCGGTGGCACGCATCCTGTTCTCCCCGAACACCCTGCTGGCGCACGATGTGGGCGCCGGGAAAACTTACGTGATGATCGCTGCCGGCATGGAGCTTCGCCGTCTGGGAAAATCCAAGAAAAATCTGTACGTCGTCCCCAACAACATCATCGGGCAGTGGGAGGATATTTTCCATAAGATGTATCCCCAGGCCAAGCTGCTCATCGTCACCAATCACAATTTCAACCAAAGGAAGCGCAGCGAGACGCTGCAGCGCATCATACAGGAGGATTTTGACGGGATCCTTATGACGTATAGCTGCTTCGATATGCTGTCCCTGTCCAAACGGTATTACATGGACCTTTACAAAAAAAGATTGCAGTTGTTGGACAAGGCGAGTCAGGTGTTTTATTCCCCGAAAAAGATCAATTCCCGCAGACAGGCCATGCTGGATACCCTCACGAAAATTCAGGAAAGCTACGTGGACAACATCTGCGATGTGGCTTTTGACGAACTGGGCATCAACACCTTGTTTGTGGACGAGGCGCACAACTACAAAAACGTAGGGGTGGAAACCAGCATCAGCCGCGTCCTCGGCGCCGGCGGACGCGGTTCCAAAAAGTGTCAGGGCATGATGGATAAGGTGCACTGCGTACAGCGGCAGAACAACGGCGGCAGGGTCATCCTCGCCACCGGGACCCCCATCACCAACTCCATCACCGATATTTTCGTGATGCAGAAATATTTGCAGGAAGGCGAGCTGGAGTTTCTGGGGCTGCACAACTTTGACAACTGGGCGGGCATGTTCGCCGAGAAGACCACGGATTTTGAGATCGACGTGGACACGAACAGCTACCATCTGGCAACGCGGTTTGCACGCTTCTGCAACATCCCCGAGCTGACAAGCGTGCTTTCCTCCATCGCGGACTTTTATTCCGTGGAGAGAGGGGCGGGGCTGCCGGAATTTGACGGATATTCGGATTCCCTCCGGGAGGGATCCCAGGATTTCAAGGAATACCTGATGGATATTTCCAACCGTGCCGATGACGTGCGGCAGAAGCGCGTGTCCCGCTTCGAGGACAACCTGCTGAAGATCACTTCGGACGGCAGAAAGGCGGCGCTGGATATGCGCCTGATTGATATGGCGTTTGGACTGGACCCGGATTCCAAGGTCATGCGCTGTGCCGAAAACATCATGGAGGTGTACGACAGTACCCGGGATATCAAGGGGATCCAGCTGGTCTTTTGCGACAGCTCCACCCCAAAAGCGGGGTTCAATCTCTACGACGAGCTGAAAAACCTTCTGATCGCCATGGGGATGCCCGCCGGTCAGATCGCCTTTGTCCACGACGCGGCCACCGAATCTCAACGGGAATTGATGTTCCGGGATCTGCGCGCGGGGCGGCTCTCCGTGATGATCGGCTCCACCTTTAAAATGGGGATCGGTGTGAACGTACAGGACAGGCTGGCGGCGCTGCACCATCTGGACGTGCCGTGGCGCCCCGCCGATATGGTGCAGCGGGAGGGAAGAATCCTGCGGCAGGGCAACCGAAACAAGAAGGTCCGCATCTTCCGCTACATCACAAGGGAGAGTTTTGACGCCTATTCCTGGCAGCTGTTGGAAACCAAACAGCGGTTCATCAGCCAGATCCTGTCCGGCCGCGCCACCGTACGGAGCGGGGCGGACGTGGACGAAGCCGTGCTCAACTACGCGGAGGTGAAGGCGCTTGCGGTGGGCAATCCGCTCATCAAAAAGCGTGTGGAGGTCTCCAACGAGCTGGACAAGTACCGCATCCTGCAGCGGGATTATCTGGACGACCGCAAAAAGAAGGAACAGGAACTGCGGGATCTTCCCGCCAAAATCGACGCCCAAAAGGCGAGGATCGAGGCCTGCAAGCAGGACATCGCGGACGCGGCGGAGGACAAGACGGATTACGACGCCATTCCGTACCTCCAACAAAAATCCATGCGGGAAGCCATTTACGAAGCGGTGATGACCCACCGGAATCAACCGGAGGAGCGGAAGGTGATGACCTACCGCGGGTTCGAGATCGTGGTGCCCGCCTACATGGTGCCCAGAGAGCCGAACACCGCCAAGCAAAAGGAAAATGACGCAAAGAGCGATGCCATCCCGTACATTTTCCTGAAAAGGAACGGCACCTATCTGATAGAGATCGAATCGGAGTCGGGCATTTCCGTCCGCTTGAATCACTTCATCGCGCGGTACGAAAAGCAAACCAAGGATAAAATCACCAAGGAGGTCATCCGCACGACCGTCGAACCCAGCGGGCTGGAAAAAAGTCTGGAACGGTACGAGGAGGTCCTGCAGCAATACGAAATGCGCCGGGAGGTTCTGGACGAGGAACTGAAGCGCAACGACGGATTCGTGGAGAGTATCCTTCGGTTGAAAGAAGAACTGAATCAAATTGACGAGGAGTTAGGAGTCAAAACCGCATGAGTACATTAAATACCAACTTTCCGATCCTGTCGGTGGAACGCACCATCGAAACCTTGAGCAACGCCTATTGCACGGTCATTGAAAAGGGCGTTTCCCCCAAAGCGTTGCCTTCCGTGATGCTTTGGGGACCTCCCGGCGTGGGTAAATCGCAGGCGGTCCGGCAGATCGCCAAGGACATTGAGTTCTCCACCGGAAAGAGCGTCCGCATCACGGACGTGCGGTTGCTGCTCTTTAATCCCATCGACCTGCGGGGGATTCCCACCTCCAACGCGGATAAGACGCTGGCGATCTGGCTGAAGCCGCAGATCTTCCAAATGGACGACAGCGAGGATGTGATCAATATCCTGTTCCTCGACGAAATCTCCGCAGCGCCCCAATCGGTGCAGGCGGCGGCGTATCAGATCACGCTCGATCGCGTCGTGGGGGAACATAGGCTGCCGGACAACTGCATCGTCATCGCGGCGGGCAACCGCATAACGGATAAATCGGTGTCCTTCAAAATGCCGAAGGCATTGGCGAACCGTCTTCTGCACATCGAGGTGGAAGGCAGCTATGATTCCTGGCATCAATGGGCGGTCAGGAGCGGGATCCACGAGAAGGTGCTGGGCTTCCTTTCCTTCCGCAGCGACCGTCTGTTCGGGTTTGACGCCACCAACGACGATCTCGCTTTCGCCACCCCCCGTTCGTGGGAAATGGTCAGTTCGCTGTTAAACCATGTGGGGGACGATGTGGACAAGCTGTATCCCATGATCGCCGGTTTGGTGGGGAGCGGCATTGCCATCGAATTTCGGTCCTGGTGCAGGGTCTACAGCGAGCTTCCGTGTATGGAGGATATCTTTGCGGGCAGAACCGAATTGATCCCGAAGGGGACCGACGGGATGTATGCCGTCGTTTCCTCCATGACCGTATACGCCCGGGATCACAAGAACGATCTGTTCCAAATAGGGAACTCCATCCACTACGCCCGCAGGCTTCCGGCGGACTTCGGTATGCTGCTGATGGACAACTATCTGGCGATGGAAAAGAACTACAAGGACACCCTGATGCAGATCCCGGAGTATGTGGAGTACGCGAGCGCGAAGGGAATGATCCGCAATGGCTCGGTTCGATAAGGAAACGCTGACGATCGTGAGAAGGCTGCAAATGGCGCGGCTGCACCTTCTGCGCACCCAACCCTTCTACGCGTTGTTGCTGCTGCACATGACCTTTTCGCTGGACGAATCCTGCGAAACCGCCTATACGGACGGGATGCGCATCGCCTTCAACCCCGCTTTCATCGACCGGTTGAGCGACAGCGAGCTGGAGTTCGTGCTGCTCCATGAGGTGCTGCACGTGGCGCTGCGGCACTGCTTCCGCCAGCAGAGCGACTACCAGCAGAAGGCGTATGACATCGCCTGCGACATCGTGGTCAATTCCAACATCCTGTATTCCTTTCAGATGGACACCTCCGCCATCACGCTTGCGGAGTTCGGAGAAGCCATGCACCTCACCCCGGATGGGAAGGAGGGCTACCTGTATTCCGTAGAAGAGGTCTACCAAATGGTGCTTGACGAATTGCAGGAGGCGGAGGATGACGGCGGAAACAACGATATGAACGGGAGCGGCATCGGGAGCGGATCCGGGAGCGGTGACGGCGGAAAAGAGGATACCGGCGCCCCGGATGGAGGAGGGGGCGGCCGCTTCGACGACCATTCCTTTTGGGAAGGGGAAAACGAGGATCGCACGCAAAGCCAAACCTGGATGCAGCGCATGGTGGACGCCACCGAACTCATCGTAAACCGGAACGCGTCCGCCGGATGCGGCACCGTCCCCCTCGGCGTCGAGCGGGAGATCAAGGAATTCAAGCAGCCGCAGCTGGACTGGCGCGTCGTTCTCGAGAATTTCATTCAGGAGGAGATCAACGATTATTCGTTTTCACCTCCCGACCGTCGGTTTGACGAGTGTCCCTTCTTTCTGCCGGATTACAACGAAAAGGAGGAGCGGGTGAGGGACATCCTGTTCATGATCGACACGTCCGGCTCCATGTCGGAGGAGATGATCACGGAGGCCTACTCCGAAATCAAGGGCGCCATTGATCAATTTGACGGGAAGCTGCAGGGCTGGCTCGGCTTTTTCGACGGGGAGGTGGTGGAACCGAAACCCTTTGAATCAGAGGAGGAGTTCAAGATCATCCGCCCCGTCGGCGGAGGCGGCACCAGTTTTGAGATCATTTTTGAATACGTGCAGACCAAAATGGAGGAGCAAAAGCCCGCAAGCATCATCATTCTGACGGACGGCTATGCGCCGTTCCCGGAGGAGAAGGAAGCGATGGACATTCCCGTTCTGTGGGTCATCAACAACAAAGAGGTGGATCCCCCTTGGGGCAAGGTGGCGAGAATCGAAAGCGAAGGGTGACGGAACTGCACCAAAAACGGTACATACCGTATGCTATCATAGCCCTGTAAGAAATCAGGAAAAAGGAGCAAATGATATGGGCAGCACAAATCATGTTCTGCGAATGAAGGAACTCATCGCAAAGATCCGCGAGGCGGACAACGCGTATTTCGGCGAGGACGCCCCTGTGATGACCGACCGCGAGTACGACGCGCTGGTAGAGGAACTCAAACGGTTGGAAACCGAAACCGGGATCACCTTTGCGGGCTCTCCCACCGGCCGCGTTTCGGGCGGGATCAAAAAGGGGTTGGAAACCGTACGCCATTCCAAACCCATGCTTTCCGTGAACAAGACAAAATCCATACAGGACATCAAGCGGTTTGCCGAGGGGCAAAACGTGGTGCTTTCCTGGAAAATGGATGGGCTGACGCTGGTGCTTCGCTATGAGAAGGGCGCCTTTGTGCAGGCGATCACCCGCGGCAGCGATGGGACCGTCGGGGAGGATGTGACCGCCACCGTGCGCTGCTTCCGCAATCTCCCCCACAGGGTCTCCTGCAAAGAGGCGTTTGAGGTGCGCGGGGAAGGGGTGATTTCCTGGGAGGATCACAAGGTGGTCGGGAAAAATGCCGCCGACGCCGTCTCCCACCCGCGAAACACGGCGGCAGGACTCGTGCGTACCGTTTCTCCCGACCGGGGGAAGCTCGCCCATCTGGATTTTTACGCCTTTGAGCTCATCAAGAGCGAAAAGGAACCGCCCACCAAGATGGAGCAGTTGAGCTTCCTTTCCGTGAACGGATTTACGGTGGTTCCCCATACGCTGGTGCAGGCGTACAGCGGATCGGGAGCCATCGAGGACGCCGTAAAGAGCTTTGATCCGGAGCAGTTTGCCTATCCGGCGGACGGGATCGTGGTGGAGTACGACGACATCGCGTTCGGCAAAAGTCTCGGCGCTACCGCACACCACGAAAACCGTATGCTGGCGCTGAAATGGCAGGATGAGTTACAGGAAACGATCTTCCGGGGCGTCGAGCTGATCACCACGCGGACCGGCGTCGTGAGTATCGTAGGGATTTTCGACCCGGTGGTCATCGAAGGGGCGCGGGTGAAGCGGGCGAACCTTCATAATCTGGGGATTTTT
Source organism: Oscillospiraceae bacterium (assembly GCA_022508745.1). Classification (GTDB taxonomy): domain Bacteria; phylum Bacillota; class Clostridia; order Oscillospirales; family CAG-382; genus Coliplasma. The sequence goes on from JAFLUP010000025.1 coordinate 6,146, forward strand.
GAATCCTTCCGGTTCGGCGTGGGGGATAGGATCAAGGTATACAAGGCGAATATGATCATTCCGCAGATCGCCGAAAACGTGACCAAAAGCGGCAGCTTCGCCCTGCCCAAATTCTGCCCCTGCTGCGGGGAGCGTCTGACCGTGAAGTTTTCCGCAAACGGCGTGAAAGAGCTGTACTGCCCCAACGAGGATTGCATTGCGAGAAACGCACAGAAGATCGCCCGGTTCTGCGATAAAGCGGCCATGAACATCGAAGGGCTTTCCGCCGTCACCCTTGAAAAATTGATGGCATACGGCTGGGTGAAGGGGTATGCGGACCTCTATCATCTGGAGGATCACCGCGAGGAGATCGCGACGACCGCCGGATTCGGGATCATCAGCTACAACAAGATCCATGACGCCGTGGAGAAGAGCCGCCACACGACCCTCGGGCAATTTCTAATCGCGGTGGGGATCCCGCTGATGGGTCCGCAGGCGGCGAAGATCCTGAATGACTATTACTACGGAGATTGGAACCTGTTCGAAAAGGACGCAAAGGAGGGATTTTCCTTCTCGCACATCGAGGGCATTTCTCCCACGCTGGAAAGGAACATCCACCGGTGGTATCAGGACGAAAAGGAGGAGCGGTTGTGGCGGCCGGTCCTGAAGGAGATCAGCTTTATGGAGCGCTCTCGCCATAGGGAGAACGCCAACACATTCACCGACGCCAACGTGGTCATCACCGGAACGCTCACCACCCTCACCCGCAAGCAGGCGCATGAGCTGCTTACCCTCATCGGCGCCAATCCGTCGGATACGGTCACGCAGAACACGGATTACCTCATCGTGGGGATGTCGCCCGGCGGCAAAAAGCTCAGCAAGGCGCTGCAATACGGAACCACCATCCTCTATGAAAAGCAATTTGCGGAAATGTTGGATCAGTGACCGGGGGATCGCGGCGGTAAAAGAGGAAAAGCAAAACGCGAAGAAAAACAAGTGAAAATCGCCCGCCTATCCAAACGATAGGCGGGCGATCCTTTGTTCTGATAGGCGGGAGGGTCAATTCTCTCCCCGGGGCTGCATGAACGGAAGGAGTTTTTTGGAGCGGGTGGGGTGGCGCAGCTTGCGCATCCCTTTTGCGTAGTCCCCATCCTTTGCTTTTCCCTCCAGACAGGCGGAAAGCACCGCTTCCTTTTCCGCGGGCGTCAGGGTTCCTAACTGCGCTTCCATCTCCGCGTTGAATTCTTCCGTTTGGACGGCGGGCTGCCGCCCGAAAATTTCCTCTGCAATTCTGGCGTATTCTTTCGTTTCCATCTTTAGACCTCCTGATTCCGTTATTGATATTTCTGCATGGCGGCGGACAAATTTTTCTTGATCGTCTGCCGCAGGCTTTCCGGCTTTGTGACTTCCACCGAGTTGAGATACTGCATCGCCCAGAACTCCATCGCCAGCAGGCTGACCTTCAGCGTGACCTTGATGCGATTTTCGTCCAGCTTTTGCAGGTGGATGTCCGTCCCGAACCAGTCGATGATCTGATCCACGATCCCGATGTCGGCGATCAGCTCCACCGGCTGGGGCTTGTCCGTATACATATAGGGGAGCGCGGTGGAAAGGGTTTTGTAGTCGATGCCGTTTTCGTAGCCCTCCAACGTCCGGATGGGGGTCAGCACGGCGTCCGTCACGGACATATTGGTGATGTGGTCCAGCCGGTAGTAGGCGATGTTGTGCCAGCGCTCGTTGAACGCCATCAGGTAATAGCGCTGGTTGTGCAGAATCAGCTGATAGGGGCTTGCCCGGTGGGTGGTGGTGCGGTGCAGTTTTTTGTCAAGCCCGTACTTGTTGTAGTCGAATTCGATCTGTCTGGATCGCTCGATGGCGTCGTCCACCAATTCGATGTTGTAAAACATGGCCTGATTGTCCGTCTTGCTCCAATCGTTCACCGAGAAGATATTCTTCACGTGGGAACGGAAATACTGGTTGGACATATTGCAGAGCTTTTCGATCAGATCCTTCGAATGTTTGGCCGGGATGTGCTTGCTGCTGAGCACGCCGTCGATGAGCATATGCAGCTCGGCGTCCTCGAATTCCCGTTCCTCCAGATAGCTGCCGCTGCGGTTGGATTCGATCTCGTATCCGGCTTCCTTGAGCAGGGAGAGGTTCCGGCTGATGGCCTTGCGCTCGATGACGATGCCGTACTCCCGCTCAAGATGATCGGCGATCTCCTCCTGCGTGAGGGGGTGGTCAAAGTCGCTGTATTTTTTTAGGATCTGTAAAATGCGGATCAGCGCTAATTTTTTGGGTTCCAACGAATCCATGTGGCGGTCCTCCCTTTTATGATATAGATATTATATACCGGCAGCGTCCGTTTGTCAAGAAAGGAATGTACCGAATTGGGGGCACTGCTTGCAGGGGATCAAAAAAGGGACTGCCGGATAAGCGCAGTCCCTTTCCGTATCAGAAACTTACGGTATACGCGTCCTCCGAGAGGGCGGCTTCGTAGAAATGGTAGCCGTCCTTTTCCGAGCGCTTGGTAAGTTCGCATCCCTTTGCGGAAACCGCCGGGGTTTTTGCGCCGATGTACAGACGTTCTCCCGGTTTCAACCGTTTGCCGGTGATCTTGCCGTCCGCCGCGCTCCATTCCGATTGCATGACCAGAGAAGCGTCGCTTCCCATGACGGCAAAATCGGACAGGGGGGTGAACGCAAAGACCTTTGCGCAATGGGGCTCTACATGGGCGGTGAATGTGCCGCCGGCGAACAGATCGACGTCGCCGCTCCAGAATTCCCGCACGAAGGAGGGCTCCACGTCCACCGAGAAGTCTCTGCCCGCGTCGCCCCAGTTGATGAGCGCCACCGTGCGGGTTCTCCCGCGCACGCCGAAGTCCAGCACGCCGGGGATGAAGGAATCCATCAGATCCAGCGGAACGGCAGGGTCCTGCGTGACCGGGAAGAGTTTGGAGATTAGGGCAAGCTGTTCCTCCTTCAGGTTGGGGAGCTTGTCCGAGAGCATCAGGATCCCGCCGGAAGCCGCCATGGCGGTGAGATAGGTCTTGATTTCTTCGTCTGTTCTCGTACAGAGACGGAAGCACTCCTCGTCCTCGTTTTCCTTCTTGCGGATGATCAGGCAATCCGCGTCACACAGGAAGTACGTTCTGTGCATATAGAATCGTTTTAACACCGAATTGAACACGTCCCGCAGGGATTGCCATCTTTCGAACACATCGCAGGAGATCCGCATGCCGTCCACAAGACCGCAGGCGGCGGTGAGCGGCGCGGTGCAGCCCAGCAGGAAGGTGTCCGGCGTGACGGATTCCCGGAAGGTTTTTAACCCCAACCGGTAGTTTTCCAGCGCGGTGGCGTTGGGATCATGGTGGGTTCCGGGCGCCAGCGTGCCGGTGATGATATCCATTTTGATATACCGGAATCCCCACTCGTGGGATAGCCTGCGGAACACCGAAGCGATGTATTCCCGCGCCTCCGGGTTGGTGAAGTCAAGAGCGGGTCTTTGCCAGATCTCCCCGTTGCGGTTGTGGACAAACCAATCCGGATGATCCTTGAAAAACTGCAACTGTCCGTCGCTGCCGAAGGGCGCCAGCCAGATGCCGGGCAGATAGCCGTGGGCTTTGATCTCGTCCGCGACGGCTTTCATGTCCCCGAATTTCTTGTGCGGCTGCCAGATGCCCCAAAAGTCGTACCATCCGTCGTCGATCTGGACGTATTTGACCGGCAGATCCTCTTTGTGCTCGTCCAGAACCGCTATGTTCTGCCGGATGGTGTCCGGCGTGATCCCATGGGCGTAGTAATACCACGTGCAAAAGCCGGAGGGGTTCTCCTTTACGGAAGGTTCCGCTCCCGCCAGAGCCGCGACCGCTCCGGCGTATTCCCGGAGCCCGGAGATGCAGTCCGCGCAGGGAGCGAAGTAAAACCATTCGGATTGAACGGAAGCCGAAGTCAGAACCGGATGCTCCTCCAGATTGCAATGGGCGGCGATGCGTCCATCGCGGCTGAAGGTGACGCCGGAGAAATACTTTTCGTTTTTCACCACGCCGAACACATAGCTTTCCCCGCTTTCGGTCAGGAAAGAAGTGCTGTCCGCGCTGTCATAGACGGCGTTGTAAACCGTGCGTACCGTATCGATCTGCGATTGCATTTCGCAGACCCAGTTGCCGTTTGCCGCGGTATAGCGGTTGACAAGCCCCTTGTCGATGGTCTGCGCAAAGGTGCCGGCAAAGGCGATCAACTTGCCGAAGGAGTTGGTATCCTCCTCGACGTTCGTGAATACCGATCGCACCAGAAACCCTTCCCTAAAATCGGAAAGCTCCACTTTCATGTTTTCGCAGCTGGCGACCGTGCCCTCTGCGGTCCAATCGCCTTTGCAGCCGATTTTGATGATGTCGTAATGGTTGCCGGGATATTCGATATACCCGCCGATCCCGGTAAAGATCGCCCGGTCGTCGGCATAAATGCAAAGCCCTTTTTCCGTCACTCTGAATTCCGCGTGCATACGTGTTGTTCCGCCTTTCCTGTTTGATCACAACCTTATTATAAAAAAATGATCCTGCGTTGTCAAGCATTTGCGGTGCGAACTTGACCGAGGAACGGAAAAAGCGGAAGCCTTGACAAAGGCGTGGAAATGTGCTATTCTGCCAGTGAAGACAAATGTTGTGCTTTTGCGATTCCACGGAGGTGCGCTGATGGATTTTTATACGGTATATACGGGCAAACGACCGGTGCGGCTGTCCGCCGCGCTGCGTCAATGGGCATGGCGCGTCATGCACGGCGAGTACGGGGACGAGGCGGTGAAAAACGATTCCGTGTCGATGGACGAGTTCGCAGACTTCGCGGAGCGCTCCCCGCTGGAAAAGTATGACCTCGCCATCCGGCAGATCGCCCTGAAAGCGCCGCTGCGCATCTGCGGGGAGGAAAGCATCGTCGGCTCCGCGACCCTCGGCGCCGCCATCGACCATGTGGTCCCTGCCCGGTATCAACAGAATCATTTCGTTTCCAGCATCAGCCATCTCACCATTCGGTACGACAAGGTGCTGCGGGAGGGGCTGAACGCCTACCAAACGGAGATTCGGGAACGCCTTGCGGACCCGGAACTGACGGAGGAGCAGACCGCGTTCCTGCACAGTCTGGAAAGCACCGTCGAATCCCTGCGCATCTGGCACGGCAGGTACCTGGAAGCCACGAAGGATGCCAAGCCCGAGGTGTACGCGCTGCTGCAGCAGGTCCCCTTTTCGCCTGCGCGCAATTTCCGCGAGGCGGTGCAGTCCCTTTGGTTTCTCTTCGCCTTTGTGCGTCTGTGCGGCAACTGGCCGGGGATCGGGCGCATCGACTGGCTCTTGGGGGACTACTTGCGGCGGGATTTGGAATCCGGCGCCATCGACCTGCGGACTGCGCGGGAGTTTTTCGCTTCCTTCTTTGTCAAGGGGTGCGAATGGATCCAATCGAATACGCCGCCGGCTACCGGGGACGCACAGCACTATCAGAACATCGTGCTGGCGGGGATCGATGAGAACGGCAAGGAGATCGCCAACGCCGTCACCTATCTGGTGCTGGACATCGTGGAGGAGCTGGGCATCTCCGACTTTCCCATCACCGTCCGGCTGAACAGAAAGACCCCCGAAAAGCTGCTGCGCAAGATCGCCCGTGTCATGCGGCACGGCGGCGGAATCGTGGCGGTGTACAACGAGGAACTGGTGCTGCGGGCGCTGGCGAGAGAGGGATACGCTCCGGCGGAAGCCGTTCATTTTGCCAACGACGGCTGCTGGGAGGTGCAGATCCCGGGGAAAACGATGTTTCGCTATATGCCCTTCGACGCATTACAGCTGCTCAACCGGGCGCTCGGTCTGGATGGGGAAGGGGAGATCCCCGATCTCCGCAGCATCGAGCAGGTCTACGACCGGTTCAAGGCGGAGCTGGAGGCGACGGTCAAGGCGCTGTACAAATCCGAGGTCACGGACGCTTATGTCCACGACGGCAAACGTTGGCGGAACGCAGGCGGGCAGTACCCCACGTCTGTGGTCAGCCTGTTTGAGGACGGGAGCATCCAAAAGGCGGTCCCCTATTTCGATCTGGGACCCGTGTATACCGTGCTTTCCCCCCATATCGGCGGTTCCCCGGATGTGGCGAACTCCCTGTACGCCCTGCAAAAGGTGGTTTTCGAGGAGAAGCTGGTCTCCTTTGCGGAGATGGTGCGCATCCTCCGCGATAACTGGGAGGGTGCGGAGCAGCTCCGGCAGTATGTGAAAAACAGGTACGTCTATTACGGCAACGACGCGGAGGACGCGGACCTTTGGCACGCAAGGATCTGCGACGATTTTGCCGATATGGTCAAAACCTGCGAGGCGAGCAGCGACATCCCGGTGAAGTTCATCCCGGGGTTGAGCACCTTTGGCAGGCAGATCAACTGGCTGCCCAACCGATCCGCCACCGCCTTCGGGTACCGCCGCGGCGATATTCTGGCGGGGAACGCTTCTCCCACGCCGGGGACTGATATGAACGGCGCTACGGCGATGATCCGTTCTTACTGCAAAACGGATCTGGAAAAGCTGTCCTGTGGGGCGGCGTTGGATATCAAAATCTTCCCGGAAAGCCTGAAAGGCGAGAACGGGATCACGGCGCTTAAGGAGCTGATGCGCGGCTTTGTCAAGCTGAACGGCTACTTCATGCAGTTGGACACCATGGATCTGCAGGTCTTGAAGGAAGCCCAGCAGCATCCCGAGCAGTATAAAACCCTGTCCGTGCGGGTTTCCGGTTGGAACGCCCGGTTCGTCACCCTCAACCGGGAGTGGCAGAACATGATCATCCAGCGCACGGCGCAAGGGATGTGACATGGAAAGCAGGGAAACCCTCCGTCTGCCGGTGACGAAAATTCAGAAATTCTGCACAGGAGACGGCCCCGGTATCCGCACCACGGTGTTCCTGAAGGGATGCCCCCTTCGATGCGTCTGGTGCCACAACCCGGAAACCCAATCCGCGCAGCAGGAGTTCTTTTACACGGAAAAATTCTGCGTTTCCTGCGGAAGCTGCTGTACCGTCTGCCCGACCGGAGCGCACGAGATCGTCGATGGCAGGCACACGCTGGACCGCGGGAAGTGTACGCGCTGTATGAAGTGCGTTCCGGTGTGCGTTTCCATGGCGCTGGAGGGGTGCTCCGCCCCGCAAACGCCCCGGGAGATCTATGCCGAGGGAATGAAGGACAAAGCCTTCTACGGCAAAACCGGCGGGGTGACGGTCTCCGGTGGGGAGCCCATGCTGTATGCCGACGGGGTGGCGGAGTTGTTCGGAATGTTCCGGGCGTCCGGCGTGCATACCGCCATGGAGACTTGCGGGTTTTTCGAACGGGAACGCCTGCAAACGGTCCTGCCGGTCACGGATCTGTTCCTGTGGGACGTCAAGGATACGGACGACGCGCGGCACCGCCAAAACACCGGCGTCCCCTTCGAACCTATACGGGAAAACCTCCTTGCGGCGGACGCGATGGGAGCGAAAACCGTCCTGCGGTGTATTTTCATCCGCGGGGTCAACGACGACCGCAGGCATCTCGAAGCGTTGGCGGGGCTGTACGAATCGCTCACAAACTGCCGCGGCGTGGAACTGCTCCCGTACCATACCTATGGGGATTCCAAACGCATCCAACTGGGTCTGCCCTCCTCGGCACATCCCGAATGGATCCCGACCGCGGAGGACCTGCAAAGCGCCAAAGCCTTCCTGCGCAAGTACGTAAAAGTGATATGAAACGAAAATACCGATCGCACCCTCGCCGGGAAACGATCGGTATTTTGTGTTTGCTTTGCCTCTCGTTACTGCTTGAGGTGTACTTTTTTGTCCCAATGGATTGTTGCGTTTCGCTGATTTAGAATCGTGTCGCTTACTTCAACGCTTTACACTTTCTGTTCCGTTCCATCAGCAGCATGGACGCTTTGGTGCAAAGCTCTGCCGCCTGTGCGTACTCTTTGGCGACAATGGCGCTGTCGCACTGGGAAACGGTGTAGGCGAGCTCTTTTTCCAGCTCAAAGAGCGCTTCGTCGCTCATGGGATCGCTGTAGCGAACGCTTTCCGCGAATTTACGGCACTGCTCTTTCAGCGCGGGATCGTCGCACTTCTCCACCAGCATTTCCGCATCCGCGCGCAGGAGCTTGATAAAGCGCGTCTTGTCGCTGGCCTTGGTTTTGACCTCCGTAATGGTCTCCTTCGCAAGGAAGCAGGAGATGGCAAAGATCAGATAGACCGCAAACAACAGGAGCTGTACCGCCAGCGCCCAGCCCCACGGCATACGATCGTCTAATACGACGAACACCGTGGAAACGATAAACTCTATGATCAGATAGAGCGTGCTGTGCTTGACGATGGGATAGCCGAACAGCCAATCCCGCAGGAACATCCCCTGCCGCCCGAGGATACAGCCGACGCAGATCATCGCGCCGAACGCCACCTGCATGAACGCCCAGGAGAGCCAGAAGGTGGCTCCGTGGTCCGTAAAGCCGCAGAGAATGAAGAAGATCACGTTGTATACGACAAATGCGATGGCGAGGATCGCCGCCAGCATTTTTCCTTTTTTGGTCAGTTTCATAGGTGTAGTCTCCTCTCGATGGTTGGATTAGCCTTCTTCCGGCCGCTTGCTTCCGCAGGACGGGCAGAACTTGCTGGTGATGTCTTTTTGCCCGCAAGAGCAGTCCCAGGTGGAGGACTCCGCAGGTTTCGGTGCGCCGCACTCCGGGCAGAACTTACTGGTGATCCCTTTTGCGCTGCAGGAGGGGCAATCCCATGTGCCGGGAGCGGCGGGCTTCGGTGCGCCGCACTCCGGGCAGAACTTGCTGGTGATTCCCTTTACACCGCAGGAGGGGCAATCCCATCCGTCGGAGGGTTCCGGCTTGGGCTTTCCGCAGTTCATGCAGAACTTTTTCGTGTTTGCCCGCTCGCCGCAGGAGCAAGCCCATGTGGGTTCCGCGGGTGCGGAAGCTGCGGGTTGATTGCTGCTTGAAAGCGGACCCATGGCGCTGTCCATCTTGTCCAGCATGGTGCCGGCGATCTTGAACTGTGCCATCATGCCCAGCACGTCGGTGGCCATACCGCCGCCTCCGCCGCCATTGCCGCCTCCGCCCAGGTTCCCCATGCCTTCGGCATATGCCTTCTGCACGTCCGCTTCGATGAGGTCCTTTTCGGTGTAGCCTTTGGCGCGCATGATCTCCGCTTCTGCGAAGCCTTCCGCCTTCTTGGCTTCCGCTTCCCCTTGGGCGCGGATGACCTTGAGCTGCGCTTCCGTCTGCTCCTCCACCAGCTTTCTCTGCCGTGCGGCTTCCGCGATGCTGGTTTTGACCTCTTCTTCCTTGACCTTGATATACGCCGCGGAGATCAGGGCGCGGATATTCTTGAAGTTGGGATCGTCCTCCGGCAGGGCGATGGTGGTGATGTAGAATTCCGGAATGAACAGACCGTATTCCTCGAACTTCGGGGAAATGCGCTCCCGCAGGGATTCCGACAGACTCGCCATGTGCTCGTCGATCTCCAGAATGTTGATCTTCTTCTCCTTGATGGTGGTGGCGAGATGGGTCTTGACCTCCGTCATCAGCGGGGCGCGGAAGTAGCTTTGCAGCGTTTTATGTACGGTGCCCGTGCTGTCGCTTCCGGCGGAGAGCACCTGCTTGTTGGACAGCCCATTGGTGGTCCCCACCAGCTTGAACAACAGCTTCCGGGCGTCGCTGACCTGCAGGTTCATTTCGCCGGAAGCGCCGATGTCCAGCGGGATGCCGGTGGCGGGATCAATGAAGCGGACGCGGGTGTCCGTGCCCCATTTCAGACCCATCTGCACGGTCTTGTTGACGAAGTACACCTCCGCATGGAAGGGCGTCTGGCTGCCGGTGGGCAGGGTGTAGATCTTCTTGAGCACCGGCAGGTTTTCGGTCTCCAGCGTATGCCGGCCGGGACCGAAGCTGTCCAGCGCTTCGCCGTTCAGGAAGAAGATGGCTTCCTGGGATTCATGAACGATCAGTTGCGAGCCGAGGTTGAAATCCTCAATGGGATGCTTCCAGACGAAGGTGGAGTTGTCCCCTTCGTATTGGATCACGCTGACGCCGGAGTCGCTGACCAGTTTGGTCTTGGCGATCTCCTTTTCCACATCCAGCTGGCAGTCGCAGATGGGGCAGAACGCGAATTGTTTGGTTTTGTCCACTTCGATGGCGCAGGCGCACTGGGGGCAGTTCACGGTCGCCATTTTGTAGGTGGCGGTTGCCGCCATCGCCACTTCAATGGGCTGCCCGCAGGAAGGACACTTTTTGCCCTTGGCTTTCGCCTGGTCGCACACAAAGACCTTCTGGCAATGGGGGCAGATCTTGGAGGTCAGCCGCGATTGCTTGATGTTGATCTCCTCGCCGCAGGTTCCGCACTGGATCACCTTTTTGGAAAGGATAAAGGTTGATGCGGTGTTTATGCTTCCGCATTTGGGACATTCGATTGCAAATTTTGCCATAATTTCGCACCTTCTATATGTTATTTTTTCTTAAGCGATGTCGATCAGCCCGAGCACGATCAGGTCTCTCCGCGTTTTTTCGTTTCCGCTGAAAAACGCGATGGCGGCCATGAACGTCACCCATGTCATCTGTTGCTTCCCGGTTTCGATCAGGGAATAGGTCTGCCGGGAGATGCCGATCCCGCGGGCGAGGTCCGCTTGGGAGATGTGGAGCCTTGCCCGCAGTACGGGCAGCTCGCTTGTTAGCGTCTCAATGTATTCGTTTTTTCTTTCTTCTTCGTAGATCATGTTTTCTCCTTTTCCTTCCCCTTTTTAATAGTCCTTCGGCTTGCCGCAAACGGAGCATTTTTTGCTGAACAGCCCTTTGAATTCTCCACCGCAGTGTCGGCAGAGGTCTTTGGAGCAGCGGTCTCTTTCTTCGTCAATGCAATCCAAGTTGTAAAACAATTTCCAGTCAGATACGTCGCATCGACCATCATCATTGTTCCCGATCGCTATAACCGTTCCGTCCGATTTGAGTCCCACGGTATGGCAAGCGCCGCAGGAAACTGCAACGATATCCCGCCAACCGGACACATTGCACTGGCCGTATTTGTTGTCCCCTGTTGCCACGACCGTTCCGTCCGATTTAAGCCCCACGGTATGATGAGTGCCGCAGGAAATGGCAATGATATACCGCCAACCGGACACATTGCATTTGCCCTCATAATTCCACCCTGTGGTCACAACCGTTCCGTCCGATTTAAGCCCCACGGTTTGGTGTTGCCCGCAGGAAATGGCAACGATATTCCTCCAACCGAATACATTGCACTCTCCTTTATCATTGCTGCCGGTAGCCACAACCGTTCCGTCTGATTTTAGCCCCACAATCTGGTAAGAATCACAAGAAATGGCGATAATATCCTTCCAGCCGGAAACATCGTATTCGCCGAAAAGCATCTTTCCCTTGACCACAACTGTGCCGTCCGCTTTGAGTCCTACGGTGATCCCTTCGGCGCAGGAAATGGCGACGATATCCTGCCAATATATATCACATTCGCCGTTCTTGCTCCATCCTGCGGTCGCAACCGTTCCGTTTGACTTGAGTGCCACTGTATGAGAAGGGGAACCGGAAGTGGCGACGATATTCTGCCAACCGGCTACATTGCATTGCCCCCAAATAGTACTCCCTGTGGCTATAACACTTCTGTCCGGTTTGATCCCTATGGTATGGCTACTGCCGCAGGAAATAAGTTTTGACGCCGACTCGGAAATTTTTCTCGACGTTTTTAGTGATATGCGTTTTTTTGCCGCAATACGCTCGGCTTCCTTACGCTTATCTTCTGCAACACGTTCGGCTTCCTTGCGCTTATTTTCTGCAATGCGTTCGGCCTCCTTACGTTTATCTTCCGCAATGCGTTTTTGCTCCTCTATGCGAGCGACCGTTGCCTTTCGATACTGCTCTAATACGGTTCTTCGGTCGGGAGAAGCGAATCGCAGCACTTTCGCGTAGTTCTTGTTTCCCCCAAAATCGTTTTCGAGCGTTCCGAGGTTCTTTTCTTCTTTCACGCGCAGTTCCGCCATCAGCAGACCCACGTAGGGCTCCGCGTTTTCGGGGTCGATATCCAAGATACGATTGCAGTAGTTCGTCGCGTTATCCCACTCGCCGTCCTCCAAATACATCCACACACGTTTCAACAGCGAATCCACCGTAGCAGATTGGGGAGCGGAGGTCTGCCGCACCACAACAGTTTCTTTTACGGTTTCTTTCCTCGGTAGCAGCTTTCCTATACCCCTAATAAGATCCTGTATCGCGCCGATCTTGTCCATGTCCTGCGCCTGGAGTTTGGCGAACTCCTTGGGTATGTCGTAAGCGTCCAGCCCTTTGTAGCAGGGAATCAGCGTTTTCTTCTCGCCTTTGGCGATGAGCTGCAGGAAGCGGCTCCACTCGTTCCTGACCCAGACCGCGTTGTAGTATTCGTAGTCCGTGCCGAAGACAAGCATCACCTTTGCGCTGTTGAGCGCGGCGAAGATGTACGGCTCGTACTCCTGCCCCAGCTTGTCCTCCAGCGTCACACGGGAGAAGAACACCCGGTAGCCCTTTTCCGTCAGCGCGTCGTATACGTCCTGCGCGATGACGCTGTCCAGCGTTCTGTCCCCATTCTCGGCGGTCTCCTTGTAGCAGATGAAGATATCGTAAGGCTCCTCCTTGCCGGAGACTTCGAGGATTCCCTTGCGCAGCTCCTCGATTTGCTTGGCTTCCTCGCGGTAGACGGAGCGGGCGATGGAATCGGCATTTTCCATGACCTGCTCGAAGTCGTCGTCGTCCATGACGCTGTCAAAGGAGGAACGGTGACAGGTGGGGATTTTCTTGCCCGTGGCGGGATCGTCCACGTACTCAATGCCGTACTTGCAGAGCACCAATCCCCAGTATGCCTCCGCTTCCGTGGGGAACTCCGTAACGATGGATTCGTAAATCCCCGCAGCTTTGTCGAACTCGCAGGAGAAGCGCAGCCGGTTCGCCCGCCCGAACAGCGTCAGCTTCTTCTCGCTATCCGCTGTCGGGACGGTCTGCTTGACGCCGCAGAACTCACATTCCACCACGCTTGCGCCTTCTGCCAGCGGCAAATTCGCCCCGCACATTTTACAGGTGATCGTCGCCATTTTCTTGCTTTTCCTTTAGAATTTTTCAGATTTTCACTCTTTGGCTCAATTATACATCTTGTTTCTGATTCTGTCAATATGTAAAACGAAAAAAGTTCAAAAAAATTTTTTTGCGTCGAAAAAGCAGAAAAATGTGCGTTGTTTCCGTTTTTTGTTCTTGTATTATTTTTTTCCCTGTGATATACTATACTGAAGGTTTATACGGCAGGAAAGGAGGGGGCGACATGTACGACAGAAAAGAAATGAAAAAACAGGCGAAGCGATCCCTGAAAAAGCATTACCGGATCTTTTTCCTGCTTTGCGTCATCGCCGCCTTTATCGGTGTGAAATACAGCAACGCCCTGATCTTCCTGCGGACTCCCATCGGCATCGTGCAGGCGGAGAGGCCCAGCGAGGACCGGGAGGGTGCGTTCACCATTTCCGCCGGTCTGTTGAACATGGGAAGCGGCACCTCCGTTACGAATATACTGGAGGACCTCATTGCGGCGGTCCGTGGGGACGGTGCGGAGGACGACGATGTGCCGGACGGCGAAACGGAGGACGATGGCGCGGAGGCGGACGAACCTTCCGCGACCGAAGGGGTGCTTGCGTCCGTGATCAACGTAGTTTCCTCCGGCACCCTCATGCTGACGTTGGTATCCGGCGTGGCGTCCATCATCGGGTCGGAAGGGGCGGCGATGGTGATCGTCATTCTGCTCGGCATCCTGTTGGTTTCGGCGATCTGGACGTTCGGGATCAACATCTACGCGGCGGTTTCCGCGCGGGTCTTTCTGGAAGGACGGGTGTACGACGATGTTTCCAAAGGCAGGTCGCTGTTCTTCCTGAAGGTCAAAAGATGGACGCGCGTGTCCATGATCATGCTGGTGAAAACCCTTTATCTGGCGCTGTGGGGACTGACCGTCGTCGGTTGGGTGATCAAAACCTACTCCTACCGGATGGTTCCTTATATCGCCGCGGAAAACCCGTCCATTTCCCCGCGGGAGGCGATCACCCTTTCGCGGAAGATGATGCACGGACATAAATGGGAATGTTTCCGGCTGGATCTTTCCTTTATCGGATGGCATCTCTTGAGCCTTGTCACGCTGGGAACGAGCGGGCTCTTCTTTTCCATCCCGTACATTGAAGCCACCTTGAGCGAATATTACGCTTACCTGCGGCAAACCGCCAAGGAGCGGGATCCGGAGGGCTTTGCGCTGCTGAATGACCGGTATCTGTTCGAACTGCCGACAGGAGAAGAGATCCTGCGGGCGTACGAAAAGCAGATCGCCATCGCGGAGGAGCCCCTCCCGCAGGTGAAGGAGCGAACCGGCGTCGGCGGATTCTTTGAACGAGTATTCGGCGTGGTCCTCTTTCCCGACGGGCAGGAGCAGGCGTACAACGCGTGCATGGTACGGCGGGAAAAGATCCGGAGCCTGCAAAGCGAGCTGGCGCTGAAGGCCTATCCCACGAAGCTGTGTCCCACGCCGGAGGCGGAGAAGCGGGAGAAGGTCCGCAACCTGTACGCCTCCCGTCACTATTCGGTGTGGTCGCTGATCCTGATGTTCTTCTGCTTCGGGATGTTCGGCTGGGCGTGGGAAGTGCTGTATCACCTTGTCACGGTGGGGGAATTTGTCAACCGGGGGGTTCTGCACGGACCGTGGCTCCCCATTTACGGAACGGGCGGGCTGTTGATCCTGTTGCTGCTGAACAAGTTCCGGCGGAAGCCCATCGTGGAGTTCCTGCTGACGCTGGTCCTGTGCGGCGTTGTGGAATACTTTACCGGTTGGGTGCTGGAGCTGCTTCACGACGGGCAGCGGTGGTGGGATTACAGCGATTACTTCCTGAACCTGCACGGCAGGATCTGCGCGGAAGGGCTTCTGCTCTTCGGCCTGGGAGGGATGCTGGTGGTCTACATGGTCGCCCCGATGCTGGACAACGCCATCCGGAAGATCAGCCCGAAGGTGCTTATCCCCCTCTGTATGGCGCTGGTCGCCGTCTTCTGCGTGGATGAAATCTACTCCGTCAAGCGCCCCAATACGGGGAAGGGCGTGACGGCGGGATTCGTGCAGGAGGCAGTCGGTATAAAAGGAATGAATCATGACTTCGAAACAGGATTCCCGATCTTCGGGGTCCTTCCGCGGGATCCGGCGGAAACGCAGTGATTTTTTCGGCGGAAAGCCGCTTTTTGCGCAAAAAAGGCTTGACAAACGGCAAAAGGCATGGTATGATAAGAATGCTTTAATTTCATAGAAAAGCGATGACGAAGACGGTTGCGGACGGACCCTTTCCAGAGAGCCGGTGGGCGGTGTGAATCGGCAGGTACGTTCGGTGACCTCTCACTTCCGAGCCGGAGGCCGGAAAACCGCGGGGAAATGCCCACGGCGAGTAGATGCTTCCCGTGATTGCTGCGTAAAGGCATAAGGGATTGTCGGATCCCGAAGAGAGGCGGCCTTTTGTGGGCTGCAATTTGAGTGGTACCGCGGATGCAGGCGTTGATGAGCCGCACCCGTCTCAAAGTTTGAGACGGGTGTTTTTTGCATATCGGGGTGCGCACGAAAGGAAAGGGTGTTTGTTGGATGCTGACTGTTGACAAAATCTTCCACGCGTCTGTCGTGCTCAAGGAGATCGTTCGGAAGACCGCCGTGGTACACACGGAGGGGATCACCGACCTGTGCGATTTGTATTTAAAGCCGGAAAATCTGCAAAAGACCGGCTCCTTCAAGCTGCGGGGGTCAGGCTACAAGATCGCCATGCTCTCGCCGGAGGAAAAGGCGCGGGGCGTTATCGCCTGTTCCGCCGGAAATCACGCCCAAGGCGTGGCGCTGGCTGCGACCAAGAGCGGCGCTTCCTCTCTGATCTGTCTGCCGGACACCGCGCCCATCTCCAAGATCGAGGCGACCAAGAAGTACGGCGCACAGGTTTGTTTGGTGGAGGGCTGTTACGACAACGCTTACCAAAAGGCACTGGAACTGCAGCAGGAGCACGGATACACCTTCGTGCATCCCTTCGACGATGAGGACGTCATCGCCGGGCAGGGAACCATCGGGCTGGAGCTGGTGCAGGAGATGGACAACGTGGACGCCGTTCTGGTTCCCGTGGGGGGCGGCGGTCTGATCGCCGGCGTTGCCTGCGCGATCAAGGCGCTCAATCCCGCCATAAAGGTCTACGGCGTGCAGGCGGCGGGGGCGCCGAGCATGGTGGATTCCGTGAAAAAGGGTGCTGTCACCTGTCTGGACAACGTGTCCACCATTGCCGACGGCATCGCGGTGAAAAAGCCGGGAGAGATCACCTTTGATCTGGTACAGCGTTACGTAGACGATCTGGCGGTGGTGACGGAGGATGAGATCTCCTCCGCGATTCTTGCCCTCATTGAAAAGCAGAAGATGATCGCCGAGGGCGCGGGCGCGGTGTCCGTGGCGGCGGCGATGTTCGGGAAATTCCCGCTTGCGGGCAAGAAGGTCGTCAGTCTGGTCTCCGGCGGCAATATCGACGTGACCAGCCTGTCCCGCGTGATCGAGCGCGGTCTGATGAAAGCGGGGCGGTCCTCCAGCCTGGTCATCGAGCTGATGGACAAGCCGGGACAGCTCAAGGACGTCTCCCGCATCATCGCGGATTGCGGCGGAAACGTTACAAACGTCCACTACGAGCGTTCCACCGAGGTGGAAAGCGTCAACGGCTGTTATCTGCGCATCGCCATGGAGACCCGCAACCACGAGCACGTGCAGGAGATCGCAAACGCACTGCGGAACGAGGGTTTTAAACTGGTGGGAATGAACGGTTGAGAGGGAAATAAAACATGGACGCAAAGAAATATCAGATCGGGTACTACCTCCCGCCGGAGACGACCTACGACTGGGTGAAGAAGGACCGCGTGGAAAAAGCGCCCCTGTGGTGCAGCGTGGACCTGCGGGACGGCAACCAGAGCCTTGTGATCCCCATGAGTCTGGAAGAAAAGATGCGCTTTTACAAGCTGCTGCTTCGGGTGGGCTTCAAGGAGATTGAGGTGGGGTTCCCGGCGGCGTCGGAGACGGAATACGAGTTCCTCCGCACGCTTATCGAGCAGGATCTGATCCCCCCGGACGTGACGGTGCAGGTATTGACCCAGTGCCGGGAGCATATCATCCGCAAAACCTTCGAGGCGTGCAAGGGCGCGCCCGGCGCCATCATTCATTTTTATAATTCCGTCAGCGTAGCCCAGCGGGAGCAGGTCTTCCGCAAGTCCCGCGAGGAGATCAAGCAGATCGCCGTAGAAGGCGCCGCGCTGGTCAAAAAGCTGGCGAAGGAATATGAGGGCAACTTCCGGTTCGAGTATTCGCCGGAGAGTTTCACGGGTGCCGAGCCGGAGTACGCGCTGGAGGTCTGCAACGCGGTGCTGGACGTGCTGGAGCCGGGACCGGACAACAATGTGATCATCAATCTGCCGGTGACGGTGGAAATGAGCCTGCCCCACGTCTACGCGAGTCAGGTGGAATACGTCAGCCGGAATCTGAAATACCGCGAGTATGTCACGTTAAGCCTGCACCCCCACAATGACCGGGGAACCGGCGTTGCGGACACGGAGCTGGCGCTGCTTGCGGGGGCGGACCGGGTGGAAGGGACCCTGTTCGGCAACGGGGAGCGCACCGGCAACGTGGATCTGGTGACGCTGGCGATGAACCTCTACACCCACGGGGTGGACCCGGGGCTGGATCTTTCGGATATGCCCTCCATCGTGGCCTCCTACGAATCCTGCACCCGGATGCAGGTGGGTCCGCGCACGCCTTATGCGGGGGCGCTGGTATTCGCCGCCTTTTCCGGCAGCCATCAGGACGCCATCGCCAAGGGCATGAAATGGCGGGAGGAACAGCAGCCGGACCGCTGGACGGTTCCGTATCTCCCGTTGGACCCCAAGGACATCAACCGCACCTACGATGCGGACGTGATCCGGGTCAATTCCCAGAGCGGCAAGGGCGGAATCGGCTTTCTGCTGGAGCAGTTGTACGGTTATGTGCTGCCCGCGGGGATGCGGGAGCATTTCAGCTACCTCTGCAAGGGCATCTCCGACCGTGAGCATAAGGAATTGCAGCCGGAGGAACTGCTTGAGATCTTCCGCTCCCGGTATTTCGACTGCGAAAATCCGGTTTCCATCGAGCGCCTGCACTTCCGACAGCACGGCGTGGAGGTGGATGCGGAGATCACCTTTGCGAAGGACGGCGTGCGTGAGACCGTCCGCGCCACCGGCAACGGCTCCATCGACGCGGTGAGCAACGCGCTCAAGCAGTTTACCGGGCAATCCTACCGCCTGCGGGTGTATACCGAGCATAGCATCCAGAATCAAAGCTCCCAGAGCGAAGCGGTGGCATACATCGGGCTGGAACTGCCCCGGGGCGGCATGTACTGGGGCGCCGGGATCCATACGGACATCATCCGTGCCAGTGCAAATGCGCTGGTAAGCGCATACAACAATGCGATACGGGGGTAAGAACATGGGCATGACAATGACGCAAAAGATCCTCGCCTCCCACGCGGGGCTGCCCGCCGTGGAAGCGGGGCAGCTCATCAGCGCGAAGCTGGATCTGGTGCTGGGCAACGATATCACGACGCCGGTGGCGATCAACGAGTTCAAAAAAGCGGGCTTTGAGACGGTTTTCGACAAAGACCGCATCGCCATCGTGCTGGATCATTTCGTACCGAATAAGGATATCAAAGCGGCGGAACAGTCCAAACAGTGCAGGGAATTTGCCTGCGATCACTGTGTCAGCCATTTTTACGACGTGGGCAAAATGGGCATCGAGCACGCCTTGCTCCCGGAACAGGGCATCGTCACCGCCGGGGACTGCGTCATCGGCGCGGATAGCCACACCTGCACCTACGGGGCGCTGGGGGCGTTCTCCACCGGCGTGGGCAGCACGGATATGGCAGCCGGGATGGCGACGGGCATGGCATGGTTCAAGGTGCCCGCGGCGATCCGCCTGGAACTGACCGGCAAACTGCCGGCGAATTGCAGCGGCAAGGACGTGATTTTGACCATCATCGGGAAGATCGGCGTGGACGGCGCCCTCTACCGCAGCATGGAGTTTACAGGACCCGGCGTCGCTACCCTTTCCATGGACGACCGCCTCTGTATCTGCAATATGGCCATCGAGGCGGGGGCGAAGAACGGCATCTTCCCGGTGGATGAAGTGACCATGGCGTATCTGGAAGGGCGTTCCAAGCGCCCGCCGGTGGTCTTTGCCGCCGACGAGGACGCTGTTTACGAATCCACGGTGGAGATCGACCTTTCGACCATCGTCCCCACCGTCAGTTGCCCGCATCTGCCGGAGAATACCCGTCCGGCGGCGGAGCTTTCCCATATTAAGATCGATCAAGTGGTCATCGGCAGCTGCACCAACGGGCGCATGGAGGATATGGAAACCGCCTACCGCACGCTGCGCGGCAAGACGGTGGCTCCCGGCGTGCGCTGTATCATCATTCCCGGCACCATGGAGATCCTGCGGGAATGTGTGGAGCGGGGCTATGTGACGGCGTTCATCGACGCAGGCGCGGTGGTCTCCACTCCCACCTGCGGTCCCTGTCTGGGAGGATACATGGGCATCCTCGCCGCAGGGGAGCGCTGTATCGCCACCACCAACCGCAACTTTGTGGGGCGGATGGGGCATGTGGACAGCGAGGTCTATCTGGCAAGCCCCGCCACCGCCGCCGCAAGCGCACTGACCGGATATATTACCAATCCTACTGGAGCATCGTCATGAAAACAAAAGGTTCCGTATTTAAATATCCCGATAACGTGGATACCGACGTGATCATTCCCGCGCGGTACCTGAATACCGCCGATGCGAAGGAGCTTGCCAAGCATTGCATGGAAGACATCGACGGCAGTTTCGTCTCCCGGGTGCAAAGCGGGGACGTGATGGTGGCAGGCTGGAACTTCGGCTGCGGCTCCTCCCGGGAGCATGCGCCGCTGGTGATCAAGACCTGCGGCACCGGCTGTGTGATCGCCAAGAGCTTCGCGCGGATCTTCTACCGCAACGCCATCAACATCGGTCTGCCCATTCTGGAATGTGAGCAGGCGGCAGAGGAGATTTCCGCTGGGGACGAGGTGGAAGTAAACTTCGACACCGGGGAGATCCGGGATCTTTCCACCGGAAAGACCTATCGGGCACAGCCGTTCCCGCCGTTCATCCAGAACATCATCGCCAAAGGCGGGCTGCTGGCCTCTTTGAAGGAGGAATGAGCGGAATGGGTGTGCAGAAAACCATTGCGGTCATCCGCGGGGACGGCATCGGACCGGAGATCGTAGGCGAGGCGCTGCGGATCCTGAACGCGGTGGCGAAACTTTACGGGCATACGTTCCTTTACGACGACGTGGATATGGGCGGTATTGCCATCGACAAGTGGGGGGACCCGCTTCCAGCGGAGATGCTGGAGAAATGCCTGCGTGCTGACAGCGTTCTGCTGGGCGCGGTGGGCGGCAAAAAATGGGACGGCATTCCCGGGGATAAGCGCCCGGAGAAAGGGCTGCTCCGCCTGCGGGCAGGCATGGGGGTCTACGCCAACAACCGCCCGGCGAAGATCTGGCGGCAATTGGCGGATGCGTCCCCGTTGAAAAAAGCGATCGTGGAAAAGGGCATCGACTTCCTTATCGTCAGAGAGCTGACCGGCGGCATCTACTTCGGCGCACGGCAGACGGGGGAGGAAAACGGCGAACGCTACGCCGCGGACGAGATGCGTTACACGGAAAAAGAGATCCGGCGCATCGGGCGCATCGGCTTTGAGACCGCGCGGAAGCGCCGGGGGAAGCTCTGCTCGGTGGAAAAGAGCAACGTACTGGATTGCAGCCGCCTGTGGAAGAAGGTTCTGCATGAACTGGCGGAGGAATACCCGGAAGTCACATTGACGGATATGCTGGTGGACAACTGCGCCATGCAGATCGTAAAGGATCCGTCACAATTCGACGTGATCGTCACGGAGAATATGTTCGGGGATATCCTCTCGGACGAAGCCTCCATGATCACCGGCTCCATCGGCATGATCCCTTCCTCCAGCCTCGGGGACGGCACGCGGGGGCTGTATGAGCCCATCCACGGCTCCGCCCCGGACATCGCGGGGCAGGATCTCGCAAACCCCATTGGGACCATCCTTTCGGCGGCGATGATGCTGAAATACAGCTTTGACCTGACCGAGGAAGCGGACGCGGTGGAAAACGCGGTGGACAGGGTGCTGGAACAGGGATACCGCACGGCGGATATTTTGGGGAGCGACCCGGCATGCATCCGTGTCGGCTGCCGCGAAATGGGCGAAAGGATTGAGGCGGCGCTTCGGTTCATCGCCGCAAACGGAAACGGAAAGGATACGACCATATGAGATTATCGGGCGCGGACATTCTGGTCCGAACGCTGATCGAGCAGGGCTGCGACGTGGTGTTCGGATACCCCGGCGGGCAAATCATCAACGTCTACGATTCCCTGCATAAATACCGCAACGAGCTCAAGCACGTGCTGACCGCCCACGAGCAGGGTGCGGCGCACGCGGCGGACGGGTACGCCCGCGCCACGGGAAAGGTGGGCGTGGTGATCGCCACCTCCGGCCCCGGCGCGACCAACCTCGTCACCGGCATCGCCACCGCCTATCTGGATTCCGTTCCGTTGGTGGCCATTACCGGCAACGTGCCCACCGGGCAGTTGGGTACGGACAGCTTTCAGGAGATCGACATCACGGGTATCACCCTGCCCATCACCAAGCATAACTATGTGATCGGCTCCGTGGAGGAGCTGGCGGACACCGTGCGGGAGGCCTTCCGCCTTGCGGTTTCCGGCCGCCCCGGTCCGGTGCTGGTGGATATTCCGAAGGACATCCAGATCGCTTCCTGCGAATATGTGCCGCAGACCCCCATACAGCGGGAGGAGCGCTTCCCGGCGAAGGAGAAGCGCATCCTGCAAGCGGCGGAGTGCATCAACGCTTCCCGCCGTCCCTTCCTGTATTTCGGCGGCGGACTCATCAATTCCGATGCGGAAGCGGAGCTGCTGGCGCTGGCGGAAAAGCTGGACGCTCCCATCGGCTGCTCGCTGATGGGCATTTCCGGCGTGGACAGCGATCATCCCCGCTTTCTGGGGATGCAGGGCATGCACGGGCATTACGCTTCTTCCATGGCGATGCACCACGCGGACTGTATCCTGTCGTTGGGCGTCCGGTTCAACGACCGGGTCACCGGCAACCGGGCGAAGTTCGCTACCAACGCCAAGATCATCCACATCGATGTGGACGGCGCGGAGCTGGCGAAGAATATCGAGCCCGCCCACGCGCTGCGGGGGGATGTGAAGCTGACCTTGCAGCAACTGCTCCCGCTGCTGAACCAAAAGGACGATCCCGAATGGCGGCAGACGGTCGCTCGCCTGCGGGAGGAGGAACAGCAAACGCTGGACCACCGCGATGGCATGACCCCCCGGAACGCCATGTTGGCGCTGAACCGTTATCTGGGCGAAAATACGCCGGTGGCGACGGACGTGGGGCAGCACCAGATGTGGGCGGCGCAGAATCTGCGCTTCCATCGCCCCCGTCGGTTCATTTCCAGCGGCGGTCTGGGCACCATGGGCTTCGGTATGGGCGCCGCCATCGGCGCACAGATGGCTACCGGCGAACGCACCGTGCTTGTCACCGGGGACGGCAGCTTCGGCATGTGTCTCAACGAACTGGCGACCGCCGTCAGCCAGCGCCTGCCGCTGGTGATCCTGCTGCTGAACAACGGGGTGCTGGGCATGGTCCGTCAGTGGCAGACCCTGTTCTTCGATAAGCATTATTCCAATACCATCCTCGACCGCAAGACGGATTTCGTGCTTCTGGCGAGAGCCTTCGGCGCGGAAGGACGGCGAGCGGAAACGCCGGAGCAGCTGGACGAGGCGCTTCGGGAGGCGTTTGCCTCCGACGGACCCTTCCTTGTGGAGTGCATGATCGACAAGGACGAATTCGTCCTGCCCATGCTTCCGCCGGGAGGCTCCATGGATGACATCATTGTGCAGATCGAAAGGACGGTGAAATAGCATGACAGGCTTTACGGTAGCCGTTCTGGTGCATAACCGGTTCGGCGTGCTCAACCGCGTGACCAGTATGTTCCGCCGCAGGCGCTTCAATATCAAGTGCTTGACGGTGAGCGAGACGGAATCGGCGGCATATTCCCGTATCACCGTCAGCTCCGACGGCAGCGGCGCGGAAAAGCGGCAGTTGATCGATCAGCTGTATAAACTGCCGGACGTGGTGTCCATCAAGGAGCTGCACGAGGAGGATTCGGTCAGCTGCGAGCTGCTACTCATCAAGGTGGCAAACGAGCAGGAGACCCGCCGGGATGTGCAGGACGCCGCGCAGGCGTACGGCGCAAAGACGGTGGACTACACCCGGGAATCCATCGTCATGCAGATGACCGGCGCCACCCGTCAGATCGACGCGTTCATCGATCTCATGCGGGATTACACCATTCTGGAGATCTGCCGCACCGGTATCGTCTCACTGGAACGGGGCGAAACGACTATACGCAAGTCAGAAATTTATTAAAAAATCTCATAGATACAGAAAAGAGGAACTTACCATGGCAAGAATTTTCTATCAGCAGGACTGCGATCTGCAAAAATTGAGCGGCAAAACCGTGGCGATCATCGGCTACGGCTCCCAGGGGCACGCCCACGCCCTGAACCTGAAGGACAGCGGCGTGAACGTCATCGTCGGTCTGTATGAAGGCAGCAAGAGCTGGGCGAAGGCGGAGTCGCAGGGGCTTACGGTCATGACGGCGGCCGAAGCGGCGTCCAAAGCGGATCTCATCATGATCCTCATCAACGACGAGAAGCAGGCGGCGCTCTACAAGGAGAGCATCGAGCCGCATCTGACCGAGGGCAAGACGCTGGCGTTCGCCCACGGCTTCAACATCCATTTCGGCTGCATCAAGCCGCCGAAGAACGTCAACGTCATTATGGTCGCCCCGAAGGGACCGGGTCACACGGTGAGAAGCGAGTATCAGGCGGGCAAGGGCGTTCCCTGCCTTGTGGCGGTGGAGCAGGACG
>JAFLUP010000026.1 GCA_022508745.1 Oscillospiraceae bacterium
ACGTGCTGGGGAACGGCATGGTCATCGACATCCGCCATCTCTGCGAGGAGATGGAAAGGCTCACCTCCCGGGGCGTGAAGATCACGCCGGAAAACCTGAAAATCAGCGACCGCGCCATCGTCTGCATGCCCTACCATGTGATGCAGGACTGCGCCGAGGAAGGTCGTCTTGCGGATAAAAAGTTCGGCTCCACCCGCCGCGGCATCGCCCCGGTGTATGCGGATAAATACTTCAAAAAGGGCATCCGCATGGTGGATTTGCTGGAGCTGGAAACTCCCGCCTTCAAAGAACATCTGGCGGATATCCTGGAATGGAAGGATCTGA
Organism: Oscillospiraceae bacterium; assembly: GCA_022508745.1. Classification (GTDB taxonomy): domain Bacteria; phylum Bacillota; class Clostridia; order Oscillospirales; family CAG-382; genus Coliplasma. The sequence goes on from JAFLUP010000026.1 coordinate 325, forward strand.
CGCTGGAGCGGGGTTACGGGGAAGCAAAGCAGTCTTTTGACGAAATGTACGCTCACCTCGTTACCTACGGAACCAAGCTGCGTCCCTTCATCTGCGACACCGGCGTGTATCTGGATCAGGCGCAGAAGACGGGCAAGAAGATCATGCTGGAAGCGCAGCTGGGCGCTCTGCGGGACGTGGACTTCGGCATTTACCCCTTCACGTCCTCCTCCAACACCATCGCCGCTTACGGTCCCGTGGGCGCGGGCATCCCGAACCACAAGCTGGATCTGGTCATCGGCATCATGAAAGCGTATTCCTCCTGCGTGGGGGAAGGCCCCTTCACCTGCGAACTGTTCGGGGAAGAAGGGGACGAACTGCGGCAGGTGGGGCACGAATACGGTGCGGCTACCGGCCGTCCCCGTCGGGTAGGCGGCTTTGACGTGGTAGCTTCCCGCTACGGCGTGCGGATGCAGGGCGCGGACGTGGTGGCGCTGACGAAGTTAGATACCCTTTCCTATCTGGACCGCATCCCCGTTTGTGTGGCGTACGAGCTGAACGGCGAACGCATTGAGAATTTCCCGGCAAGCATCAGCGCGCTCAACGAGGCAAAGCCGGTGTATGAATATCTGGACGGCTGGAAGTGCGAGATTTCCGACTGCCGCCGTTTCGAGGAGCTTCCTCCCGCGGCGCAGGCGTACGTGCGGTACATCGAGCGCGCCATCGAAACGCCCATCCGGTATATCTCCGTGGGCGCCAAGCGCGAGCAGTTCATTGAAAATCCTGTTTGACGAGGTGAAGAAAGATGTCTCATAATACATACGAAAGCCCCTTCGCGGGCAGATACGCGTCCAAGGAGATGCAGCAGATCTTCTCCTCCCAGAACCGCTATTCCACCTGGCGCAAGCTGTGGGTTGCGCTGGCGACAGCGGAGCATGAGCTGGGTCTTTCCGTCACGCAGGAGCAGATCGACGAGCTGAAAGCCCATATCGAGGACATCAATTTTGAGCGCGTGGCGGAGATCGAGGCCCAGACGCGGCACGACGTCATGGCGCATAATATGGCCTACGGCGAAGTCGCGCCGGGGGCTGCCGGCATCATCCATCTGGGCGCCACCAGCTGCTACATCACGGACAACTCGGAGGTCATCCTCATGCGGCAGGCGTTTGACCTGCTGCGCCGCAAGCTGCTGGCGGTGATGAAGAATCTTTCGGAATTTGCATACGAATACCGCGGTCTGCCCTGTCTGGCGTACACCCACGGGCAGAACGCCCAGCCCACCACCGTGGGCAAGCGGGCCTCCCTGTGGTTGCAGGATTTTGTCATTGACTATCAGGATCTTACATACGTTAACGACGGTCTGCGTCTGCTGGGGAACAAGGGCGCTACCGGCACGCAGGCTTCCTTCCTGCGTCTGTTCGACGGGGACGGGGAGAAGGTTTTGAAGCTGGAAAAGCGCATCGCAGAGCTGTGCGGCTTTGCGGACGTGTTCGACGTTTCCGGCCAGACCTACACCCGCAAGGAGGATATGCGCATCCTCAACGTGCTCGCCGGCATTGCCCAGAGCGCTTACAAGTTTGCGCAGGATATGCGCCTGTTGCAGAGCTTCGGGGAACTGGAAGAGCCCTTCGGCAAGAAGCAGATCGGTTCCTCCGCCATGGCGTATAAGCGCAACCCCATGCGCTGTGAGCGCATCGATTCCATCGCCCGTTTCGTGATCTGCAACGCCATGAACGGCGCCATGACCGCCTCCACCCAGTGGTTGGAGCGGTCGCTGGACGATTCCGCCAATCGGCGTGTGGCGCTCTCCGAGGGCTTCCTTGCGCTGGACGGTATCCTCAATCTGCTCATCGACGTCACCGGCGGCATCACCGTCAACGGGAAGATCATCGAAAAGCGGCTGATGGACTATCTGCCCTTCGTCGCTACCGAAAATATCCTCATGGAAGCCGTCAAGCGGGGCGGCGACCGGCAGAAACTGCACGGATCCATCCGCCGCTGCTCCATGGAAGCGGAGATGGAGCGCCGCGAGGGCGGGGACGGCGGTCTGCTGCACCGGCTTGCCTCCGATCCGGCGTTCCGCATGACGGAGGAGGAGATGCGTGCCATCCTGAAGCCTTCCGACTTCGTGGGGCTCGCGCCTCTGCAAACCGAGCGCTTCCTGGAAAAGAAGGTTGCTCCGTTGCTCAAAGACTACGACGAATCGGTGAATCATTCGGTGATCAACGTCTAAAGGAACGCTTTCATGCTTTCCTTTGAACTCTCCCTTCTGGATTTTTTGCAGGCGCATCTGCGTTGTGCCTTTCTGGACGCCGTGGTCCCCGTGTTCACCAAACTGGGGGACTACGGGATCCTTTGGATCCTGCTGACCGCGGGATTGCTGGCGTTTCCAAAGACCCGTCGGGTCGGGCTGGCGGCCGCCTGTGCGCTGCTGCTGGAGTTGTTGCTCTGCAACCTGCTCCTCAAGCCTCTCGTGGCGCGGGAGCGCCCGTACACCTACCGGGAGCTGCAACTGTTGATTTCCCCGCTGAAGGACTATTCCTTCCCTTCGGGGCATACCGCCGCGTCCTTTGCCGTTTCTTCTGCGCTGTTTTTCCGGAAGAACCGCCTGTGGATTCCGGCGTTTGCGCTGTCTATATTGCTGGGGTTCACCCGGCTGTACCTGTACGTGCATTTCCCCTCGGATGTGCTGTGCGGGGCACTGCTGGGGGTGTTTGCGGGCTTTTTGGGCTGTCTGCTTGCGAAACGGCTGGAAACGCTGTGGACGCGCCGCCGCTCCCGATAACCCGAATGGATGTATATCTGTCGCTATAGCTCAGCCGGATAGAGCGACCGCCTCCTAAGCGGTAGGCCGGAGGTTCGAATCCTCTTAGCGACGCCAAAAAAGAAGCAACCTTTTCCTACGGACGAAGGTTGCTTTTTTGATGAGATCCGGGAAAGGAAGATCCCTTTTGGTGAACCGTCAAGAAACGGGCAGGGAGGCGGTGATGCGGAAGGATTTTCCGCCGTCTGCGGTCTCGGCGGTGATCTTCCCGCCGTGGGCGGTCACGATGGCTTTCGCCAGCGACAGACCGATCCCGTGACCGCCGGTCTCCGAATTGCGGGAGGGATCGGTGCGGTAGAACCGGTCGAACACCCGGGAGAGGGCTTCCGGTGGGACAGGGGTCGCCGTGGTGTTCGTCACCGTCAGGAGCAGGGTCCTGTTTTTCCTTGCGAACCGCAGGGAGACGGTTCCGCCGGCGGGGGAGTATTTCAGCGCGTTGTCCAACAGAAGGGAGACCAGCTGGGAGACGGCTTTGTCGTTCCCCCGCATGGAAAGCATGGGCTGTACGTCCCACAGGAAGGTTTTTTCCTGCACCTGTGCGAGCGTTTTGAAAGGCGTTGCCGTTTCCTCCACCACCTCGGACACCGGGAATTCGATCATGGAGAGGGATTGCTCCGCTTCCTCCATACGCGCCAGACTGACCAGATCGTTGGTGAGAGAGGTGAGGCGCTTTGCCTGCTGGCGGATGTCCTGCAGACATTCATTTTTGCCCATATCCATTTCCAGAAGGTCCACGTTGGCGTTGATGATGGTCAGGGGAGTTTTGATCTCGTGTCCCGCGTCGGTGATGAAGCGCTTTTGCTTTTCGTGGCTTTCCGCGATGGGGCGGATGAACTTGCCGGCGAAGAAGGCGATCACCAAAAACACGATGACGAAGCCCGCCGCCGCCATGAGGACGCTGATGGTCAGAAAGTTGCGGAAGGCGTCCAGCTTACGCCCGCAATCCAGAAAGGTGACGCGGATGCGGTCCCCTTCGGCGGTCTTTACATAGCGGAAGGTATCCAGAAAGCCCCGTTCTCCGCCGTTTTGCAGCGCTTCCATCCCGTAGCGGATTGCCTGCTCCCCGTTCACCGAGATGATCTGGTTGGTCTCCGTGCGGAGGACCTCTCCCTTCGGGCTGAACAGGACGGAGAAGTAGCGGGATTCATAGGGCAGCTCCGGCGACATCCCCTGGGGGAGGCGTTTGTCCCGGTCGCCCCGGTCGATGGTGATCTTGAAATCGAAGAGGAAGTCGGGGAACGCTCCCTGGTTCCGGGAAAGCAGGGCGAGCACATCGTCCGCCTCGTTGACCACCGAACGGTAGTTGAGCAGGTTCATCCCCGTCACCACGGCCGCCAGCAGCACGAACAGCGAGAGGGCGGAAAGCAGGATGAATTTGACCTTAAGACGCCGGATCATGGAAGTTCCTCCAGAGAGTATCCCGCGTTGCGGGAGGCTTTGATCTGGATATTCGCGTGGAGCGCCGCCAGTTTCTTGCGCAGGTAGGAGATATACACCCACACCACACTGACCTCCGCGTCGCTGTCGTACCCCCAGATCTTTTCCAGAAAGCGTTCCGCCGGGAGGATGTGCCGGGGGTTGGAGAGGAAGAGTTCCATCATCTGGAACTCCCGGTTCGCCAACCGGAAGCTGCCGGAGGGGGAGGAAAGTTCGAAGGTGGCGCGGTCCAGCGTGATGTTCCCAAAGGAGAGGGTGGAGTCCGCCGCCGTTTCGCTGCGGGTGATGGCACGGACGGCGGCCAATAACTCCTTCGCATCGAAGGGCTTGGTGAGGTAGTAGTTGGCGCCGCTGTCCAGCCCCAGCACCTTGTCGTCCACCTCGGATTTCGCCGTCAGCAGCAGAACGGGGATGCGGTTCCCCCTCCCGCGGAGGGTTTTTAACAGGGTGATCCCGTCCATTTTGGGCATCATGACGTCCAGCACCGCCACGTCGTAGTTGCCGGAGTCGATGTACAGCAGGGCGTCCTCCCCGTTATGTACCGCGTCGGCGGAGTAGTTGTTCTTTTCGAAGATCTTGACGATGGCTCTCGCGAGAGGGCGTTCGTCCTCGGCAAGCAGGATTCTCACGTACATCACATCCTTATATGTCTATCTTATCAGAAAAACTTTAACACAAGTTAAAAAATGCGTGACGCCGGAGAAAAAGTTTTTCGTTTTTTGAGTTGCGTTAAGGTTCCGGGGCTATACTGCCCTACGAAAGAAGGGGACAGAGTCCCAACACAGGTTCAGAAAGGGTTTCTTTTATGAAAAAACGGATGCTTGTTTCTCTTTTGCTGTGCGCGTCATTTCTGTTTTGCGCCTGCGGGAAGCAGGAGGAGATCGACGTCTCGTCCGACGGGACGGAAACGGTCGTGAGCGAGGAAAACGGCGGGGAGACCGCTTCCGCGGCGGGGAGCACGGACTTTTCCAAAACGGACGAGGAGATGTTCACCGACCGGGACGGGCGCGATTCCTACGAGGAGGAAGAAAGCGTGCGCATCCGATTGAACGGGGATACGGCGGTCTGCGATTCCCCGTCCGTGCAGATCTCCGGGAGCGTCGTGACCATCACGGGGGAGGGGACCTATCTCCTTTCCGGCAGCCTGACGGACGGCAGGATCGTGGTCAACGCGGGGAAGAAGGATAAGCTGCAACTGGTGTTTGACGGCGTTTCCGTTCACAGCGAGACCTCCGCGGCGCTGTATATTCTGGAAGCGGATAAGGTGTTCGTCACGCTGGCGAACGGGACGGAAAACGCCCTTTCCAACGGCGGGAGCTTCGCTGCGGTGGATGACAACAACATCGACGGGGCGGTGTTTTCCAAGGAGGATCTGACCTTCAACGGATCCGGCAGCCTGACGGTCACGTCGCCGGGCGGACACGGGATCGTCTGCAAGGACGATCTGGTCTTTACCGGCGGGACTTACACCGTCCACGCCGCGTCCCATGGGCTGCAAGCCAACGACAGCGTGCGCTTGACCGGCGCTTCCCTCACCGTCGAGGCGGGGAAGGACGGGGTACACGCGGAAAACAAGGACGACGAGACATTGGGGTTTGTCTATATCTCCGGCGGCAGGCTGGACATCACCGCCGCGGGGGACGGGATCAGCGCGGAGGCGTATTTGCAGATCGAAGGGGGAGCGTTCTCCATCGTCGCCGGAGGCGGCAGCGGGTCCAAACAGGGTGACACCAGTTGCAAAGGGATGAAGGTTACGGGGGATATGCTGATCAATAACGGAACCTTCTCCATCGACAGCGCGGACGACGCGGTGCACGCCGACGGATGCATCACCGTGAAGGGCGGGGACTTTACAATCTCCACCGGCGACGACGGCTTCCACGCGGACGACACCCTTTCCGTGGCGGGGGGAACCATCCGCATCGAAAAAAGCTATGAAGGGCTGGAAGCGCTCCACGTGGAGATCTCCGGCGGGGATATCCGTTTGACCGCCACCGACGACGGCATCAACGCCGCCGGTGGAACGGATTCCAGCGGCTTTGGCGGCAACTTCGGGGGCAATGACCAGTTCGGCGGGAGACCCGGCGGCGGAGGTCCGGACGGCGGGAGACCCGGCGGGGGACGACCCGGCGGAGGTCCGGGCGGCAACTTTGGGGGCAACTCCGACGGCACCATCGTCATTTCCGGTGGTACCATCTACGTGAAAGCCTCCGGCGACGGCATCGACGCCAACGGCACGCTGGAGATCTCCGGCGGGCACATCACCGTCTGCGGACCCACGCAGGGGGACACCGCTACGCTGGACTACGACGTGTCCGGCGTGATCACCGGCGGTACCTTCATCGGCACAGGAGCCGCGGGCATGGCGCAGACCTTCAGCGATTCCGCGCAGGGGGTGCTGGCGGTGCGTATGGGCAATCAGTCCGCAGGCACGCAGATCGTGGTCAAGGATTCTTCCGGGAAGGAGATCGTTTCCTACGCGCCGGAGCTGCCCTTCGCCGTGGTGATCGTCAGCACGCCGGAGATGGTCAAGGGGGAGACCTACTCCATCACGGTCGGCTCCTCCTCGGGAGAGATCCAAGCGAGTTGACATTGAGTTGACATTGTAGGAAAGACATACCGCCGAAAACGGTATGTCTTTCCTCTTGACGGCGGGGATACGCCGTGTTATACTATTAAAAAGGAGGAAAGGTTTTTATGAAAAAATCACGCATTGCGTTTCTGGCGTTTGGCGGGCTGGTGACGGTCAACGCGCTGGCGGCAACCGTCGCTTCCTCCTTTCATACCGGCGTATTCCTCAATTGGTGTCTGGGGCTCGCGCTGTTGAGCTGCGGGATCTGGCATCGGATCTGGACGGAGGTCGTTCCGAAAGCGGTCCGCTGCATTTGCTACGGCGGGGGCGCGCTGGCACTGCTGTTCGTTTGCTTTTTGATCGTCTACGGGCAAATCGATACCGTGACGTACGACGAGGACGCCATCATCGTGCTGGGGGCGGGCGTCAGAGGCGAACAGCTTTCCCGTACCCTGCAAAACCGGCTGGATGCGGCGATCGACTACGCGGAAAAGAACCCCGACGCCGTCATCATCGTCAGCGGCGGGCAGGGAAGCGGGGAGGCCATCCCGGAAGCCCTCGCGATGGAGCGCTATCTGCTTTCCCGCGGAATTCCGGCGGCACGCATCCGCAAGGAGGCGCTATCCACCAGTACGCGGGAGAATTTCCGGTTTTCCCAGGCGGTTCTGAACGATATGCAGGGATCCGGCCGCGTCGCGTTCGTGACCAGCGATTTTCACGTGTTTCGGGCGACGTTTTTGGCGCGCGACGCGGGACTTGAGCAGGTGACGCACCTCCACGGTCGGACGCCGTGGTTTCTGCACCTGCCGAACGGTCTGCGGGAAGCTGCCGCCGTGGTCGCGCAGTGCTTCTTTTCCTGAATCAAAAAATCTCCTGCGGAAACGCTGCCGCAGGAGATTTTTTTGGTATATCTGCTTATAGATGGAAGCACTTTTGAATGGCTTTGTACTCCCCGAGCACCAAAATCGTGGAGTCCTTTGAGAGGATGGTATCCGGCGTGACGGAGGCGCTGATCCTTCCGTTCCGTTTGATGGCGACGATGTTGATGCTGTACTTCCTGCGGATGTCGATCTGCCCGACGCCTCTGCCGTCCCATGCGTCGGGGACGGACATTTCGTAGATGGCGTGGGAGTCATCCAGTTCGATGTAATCGAAGATATGATTGGAAACATAGCGGATCGCCGCCCATTTCGCCAGCTGTTTTTCCGGGTACAGCACCTCGTCCGCCCCGTTGCGCAGCAGGAATTTTGCCTGCACGTCCGTTGACGCCCGGGAGATGACCAGCTTCGCCCCCAGTTCCTTGAGGTTGGAGGTGGTCTCCAGAGAACTCTGGAAATCCGTGCCGATGGCCACGATGCAGACGTCGAAATGCTTTACCCCCAGAGATTCCAGAAAGGCGATGTTGGTGCTGTCCCCGATCTGGGCGTCGGTGACGTAGGGCAGGACGTCGTTTGTCCGTTCCTCTTCGCGGTCGACGGCCATGACCTCCGCGTTCAGCTTGTTGAGCTCTTGGGCGATATGTTTGCCGAATCTGCCCAGCCCGATCAGTAAAATGGAATCCATTGTGATCTCCTTCTATCCAGTCGTTATCCGATTGCGATTTTTTCCTGCGGCAGCTTGGAGAGCCCTCCGTTCCCGCCGGAGAGCGCCGCGTAAATGAGGGTCAGCCCTCCCACTCTGCCAATGAACATCAGCACCATGAGGATCCCCTGCGAAGCGATTCCCAATCCCGGGGTCAGCCCCAGAGAAAGCCCCGCCGTGCCCACCGCAGAAGCGGTTTCGAACAGGCAATCCCCCACGGGCAGCCCCTCGATGGCGCTGATTGCCAGCGCACTGCCGAAAAACAGGGTGAGGTAGAGGGTCAGGATGGTACCCGCGTTCCGGACCGCGTCGCTTGCCACGCGCCTGCCGAAGAAGCGGGGATCCTCCTTCCGCCGGAACACAGAGACCATGTTGCCGAACAGAACCGCCACCGTGGTGGTCTTCATGCCGCCCGCCGTGGATCCCGGGGAGCCGCCGATGAGCATCAACACCAGGATGATGCACCGCCCGCCGGCGGTCATGGCGGTCAGATCCGCCGTGTTGAAGCCCGCCGTCCGCGGGGTGACGGATTGGAACAGGGAGCCGAAGATCCGCTCTCCCATGGGGAAGGCGGCGAAGTCGGAACAGAAAAAGTACAGGGCGGGGAACAGGATCAGAACGGCGGTGGTGACGAGGATCACCTTGCTCTGCATCCGGTAGCGCTTGAGGTGGTGCCGGTGGGTGCGCACGTCCTCCCATGTGAGGAACCCGATGCCGCCGATGACGATCAGGCACATCAGGGTGATATTGACCAGCGGGTGCCCGATGTAGCCGGTGAGAGAGACGTACTGCGCGTCCGCACTGCCCATCAGGTCAAACCCCGCGTTGCAGAAAGCGGAGACGGAATGGAACAGGGAGAGCCAGACGCCCCTTGCCCCGAACTGACCGCAGAACACCGGCAGCATGACCAGCATGCCCAGCAGCTCCAGCGCCAGCGTCACCTTGATGATGAAGCCGGTGAGCTGCACGATCCCGCCGGATTGGTGGGCGGAGATGGCCTCCTGCATGGTGCTCCGCTGCATGAGGGAGATCTTTTTGCCGGAGAGCCGGGTGAACGCCACCGCCACGGTGACGACCCCCATCCCGCCGATCTGGATGAGCAGCAGGATCACCGCCTGCCCGAACGCCGACCAATAGCTTGCCGTATCGTGCACCACAAGCCCCGTCACGCAGGCAGCGGAGGTGGCGGTGAACAGGGTTTCGTTGAAGGGCGTGACCGTCCGCTCCCGGCTGGAGATAGGCAGCATCAGCAGCAGCGCGCCCAGCAGGATCATCGCCGCAAAGCCCAGTATGATGATTTGGAAGGAGGAGAGGCGCCTCTTCCCCCGGGGCAGTTTCGCCATGCCGCAAGCTCCTTCGGATGGGTTTTCTCTATTTTAGCATGGCTTTCCCATCCTGTCAAGCTCTTTTGTGTTTACGCGGGGAGGAAGGGGATGCCCCGTTCCCGGGCGTAGCGCTCCGCGTGGGAATGTTCCGGCGCGTGGAGGGTGAGGTTGACGCAGCCGTCGAAGGCGTCGTCCGCGATGGCGGTCAGATGGCCGGGGAGGGTGAGGTGCGTCAGGCTGACGCAGCCCTGAAAGGCTCCTTTGTTGATCTCCGCGATCCCCCGGGGGAGGGTGACGCCGGAAAGGTGAGCGCAATCCCGGAAAGCGCCGATGGAGATGCCGGTGACGCTGTCCGGCAGGGTGATGTGCCGGAGGTTTTCACAGCCGGAGAAGGTGTTGATGCCGATCTCCGTCACCCCGTCCGGCAAAATCACCCGCGTGAGATCCGTGCAACCCTCGAATACGCTCCAGCCCATGCAGGTGACGCCCTCCGGGATCACCACCCCCGTCAGCCTTTTGCAGGCGCGGAAGGCGAAATCCCCGATCTTCCGCACCCCGCTCGGGACCACGACGTTGCCTCCCGCGCCGATGTACTTCTCCAACTGTACGCCGCATCTGATGATAAAATCCAACCGGTTGTTCATGTTCCTGACCATACCTTTCGTTTTTCCTTTTTCATTCTATCCTATGCGATGGGACGATTTTGGAACATTCCCGGCGGAAATTTTCTTTTGAAGGGACAAAAAAGGATCTGCCGACGGGCAGATCCTTTGTATGCAGTTGCGGGTGCGGCGCTCTTATCTGTATACCACCTCGTGGAGGTTCCATTCCGCCACCAGATAGATGATGTAATCCGGCTGTTCGTTCTGGATCTGTTTGTTGTTCCAGCCGTAGTTCCACATTCCGATATAGTGGGTGGTGTTCATCCGTTCGGGGATGAGGTCGTAGACCCCCGCGCCGTAGGAATCCCGGAAGACCATGCAGGAGGGGAGGTTGCTCCGCCCGGTGGGCATGGTGATCTCGTAGGTGGATTGGTCGCTGTACAGCAGTTGAGGGAGCCGGTAGCGGGGATAGGTGTTGATGACGTCCGGGATGTCGATGTTGTACTCCCGATAGTAGCCGTATTCCTGCACCCCGTCCTGGGAATAGCCCAGATACATGATCACGTCCGCGCTCTTGTAGTAGTCAGCTGTCCACCGGAAGTCCTCCATGCCTCTGGGAGCGGCGTCCGGGAACTTCTCGGAGATGTGATTGAACAGCTCCACGTAGGCGAGATACGCGCCGTAATCCGCCCAATGGCTGTCCAGCTTGTAGTAGAGGGGCATCTCGTCGTGCTTATGGGCGTTGAAGGTATCCCGCAGGTCGATGACGGTGGCGCCCGCCGTTTCAAGCCCCGCCAGTACCTGATCCAGACGGGTCTCTCCCTGCGCTTTGGCGTACACGTCCGGCACCAGCTCGGGATAGATGGTCATGGGGGAGGGGACCACCATATAGAGGATCTCCGCGTTGGGGTTATAGCCGTGGACCGTCTCCAGACGTCCCTCGATGCGGGAGATCATGTTGTTGATCTCCTGCGTGGAGAACAGGTTTCCCCCCACGTAGTCCGGGATCATCTTGCTGAGGAAGAACTGGAACGCCCCGTTGCTGGCGATCACTTCCTGCTCGTATGCCGCTTTGGACACTTCCGGCTTTGCCCGGTAGGTTCGGGGTACGTCGAAAGGCTCGCCGTTCACCGTCTGGGTGAAGGTGGCGTCGAAGGCGGTCTTGACGTTTTCAAACGTCGCCGCGAAGTAGCCCATGTAGGAGCTTACCGTGATGCTTTTCTCCCCCGCGGTCACGGTGACTTCCGCGTCCATGGCGCACTTGCCGAACAGCACCGCGCCCTTCTTCCCCTCGGTATACCGGGTGAACAGTAGCTCCACGCCTCCTTCGGGAAGGGGGACGTCCTCCGGCTCTTCGGTGGATTCGGAGGGTTCGGAGGCGGGCTCGGAGGAAGGCTCTTTTTCCTCTTCGGAGGGTTCGGCAGAGGGGTCCTCCCCGCGGGATTCGACGCTTTCTTCGCTTTCGCCGGCAGACGGTTCTTCGGTCTTGCCGCAGGAAGCAAGGAACACCGTAAAGGTGAGCAGCAGCGCCGTCAGGATCAGCAGGGTTCTTTTCATGGTGATTCTCCTATTCTTACTTGATTTTGCCCAGATCGCCGGTGGTGATCAGATTTTCGCCGTTGCACAGGATGAGGATGGCGTCCGCGCCGTAGGTCTCCGCCGCGGCGGAAAGGGAAGTGATCGTGTGGATATTGACCGCCACCACGTCGTATTCCCGCGCCAGAAAGGGGATGAGACAGTTGGCAAAGGAGTCCTTCGCCACCAGCAGGGTCTCCCGCTCCTCGCCCCGCTTTTTCACGGTCGTCAGGTTGTGGGTGCCGTCCAAAAAGACCGCGTATTTGTCGCTCTCGGAGAGATGGTGCAGGGCGTAGAACCCGTCGAGAGGTTCTCCGTCGGCAAGGATCTCGTATTCCCCGTCGTCCGGCAGGCGCCAGAGCTCCAGCACGTCCTTCCGGTAAAAGGGGAAATTGCCTCTTGCAGCGGTGGTTCCGGAGAAGGACTCCGTCTGCTCCACCTCGAACGCCTCCCGGGGGAGGATGTCATCCGCTTTGCCCAGCGCGTCCATCACTTCGCAGTAGGCGTAGTACGCCCCCAGCGTGGTCCAGTGGTGGTCGGTGCGGTAGTAGACGTACTCGCCCGCTTCATATTTCTCCCGGAACAGGGAGAGGGTATCCACATAACCCGCTTTGTCTTTCAGCAGGGCGGAGGCGAGGTCGTAGAGCAAGTCCCCGTCCGGGCGGTCATAAGAGAAGCTGCTGTCCGCTACGTCGATGGTGCGCGGGGGGATGAGGGTCACAATGGGGATCCCTGCGCTTTCCCCGAACCGCGCAAGGCTTTCCAACTGCGCCCGAATGGATGCGGCATAGATCCGGTCGGTGTCCTCCGTGCTTTCCAGAATGGATTTGTACGCGTTGAAATTCTTCACCGCCAGCTGGTCATAGCTGTACAGCACGCCGTTGTTTTCTCCCCGAAGCATCCCCAGCTCCGCCCCGCCCTTGAGCTTTACGAAGGCGGTCCGCAGGGGGAACTGATCCGCGAAGTACAGATTCATCTCTTTCCCGAAGTCGCCGGAGAAGAAGGTCTCGGCGTTCAACTCCGGAAAGGAGGCGAGGGCACGGTTTTCCTGCGGGGAAAATTCCCTGTCCGGTAGGAGCAGGAAGGCGAGGGAAAGGGAGGCGATGATCACACAAAACAGGATCACGGTAAGGCGTTCCGCACGTTTTTTCAAGTCCTCTACCCCCTTTAAAAGATGTAATACAGGAAGGGCGAAAAGCTGTTATCCACCATGTACGCCACGCAGAGCAGAAACATCGCCATGCTGCACAGGGGGGAGAGGGCTTCCACGACGGCAACCTTCTCCTTCGCCTTTTCATACAGCTTTTTCGGGAACGGCGTACAGGCAAGGGCGCAGAGCAGCAGGAAGGGCAGGTTGCGAAGCAGCTCCCGCAGCACCCATGCGTCCGCGAAGGACGCTCCCACGCCCACCATGGCTTTGACGGACGTCCAAAGGGCGGATAGATCGCTGTGGAAGAAGATCATCCAGCCGAATCCGATGATGAGCAGGGAATAAACATGGGCGACAGGAGCGCATTTTTGCAGGAATTTGCCGAGAAACGCCTTTTCCAGCACCAAAAACACCCAGAAGTACACGCCCCACAGGAGGTAGTTCCAGTCCGCTCCGTGCCAGAAGCCGGTGAGAAACCAGACCACGGCCATGTTGAAGAACGCCCTGCCTTTTCCCACCCGGTTGCCGCCGAGGGGGATATAGATATACTCCCGGAACCATGTAGACAGCGTGATGTGCCAGCGCCGCCAGAAATCGGTGATGCTTTTCGCGATGTAAGGGTAATTGAAGTTTTCCACGAATTCAAAGCCGAACATCCTGCCCAGTCCGATGGCCATGTCGGAGTATCCCGAAAAATCGAAGTAGATATGGAAGGTATAGCACAGCATGACCGCCCAGCCCCCCAGAACCGTAGGTGCGAACCCCTGCGCGGTCTCCAGATATGCCGCCATGGCAGCGGCGGCGTCCCCGAGGATGAGCTTTTTGGCGAGCCCCGCGATGAAGCGATGCACGCCGCTTGCGAATTTCGAGACGGTCTCCTTGCGATGCTCCAGCTGTTCGCAGACGTCCTTGTAGCGCACGATAGGACCTGCGATGAGCTGGGGAAACAGGGTCACATACGTGCCGAAGGGAACCAGCTTCCTTGCCAGCGGCACCTGCTTCCGGTACAGGTCGATGGTGTAGGACAGGATCTGGAAGGTGTAAAAGGAGATGCCCACGGGCAGGGTGAGGTTCTCGATGGGGGAAAACCCGAAGATCCCCGCAAAGAAATTGTAGTATTTGAAGAACAGAAGGAAGGAAAGGTTGACCGCGACGGAAAGGATCAGGAAGAGCTTTGCGAGCCTGTCGTTCCTCCCCCTGTATGTCTCAATGCCGAACCCGAAGGCGTAGGCGGAGAGGACGGAAAGCAGCATCAAAAGGATGTATTTCGGCTCTCCCCAGCCGTAAAACGCCAGCGACACCACGAACAGAACGAGGTTGCGCCATTTCAGCGGGGAGAGGTAATACACCGCCAACGTGATCACCAGGTATGCAAAAATAAAGATCAGCGATGAAAAAATCATGATTTGACTACCCGTAGCGTGTTCTTTTTCCTATCATACCATAAAAGAAACGAAAAAGGAAGTCTTTTTGCGAAAATCCTGCATCTTGACAGGACGCGAAAAATCGGGTATGATACCAATAGACCATTTCAAATAAGAAAAGGGGATTTTTATGAAACGGATACTGACCATCGTTCTTTTCGCCGCCCTGCTCCTGCTCTGTGTTGCCTGCGGGGAGAAAGACGACGACGCTTCCGCGCCCAGAGAGATCGACGTGCTTGCCGAGGCGCAGGGGATCCTTTCCCGTTACAGCCTTTCCGGCGGTACCTTTTACACCCCCGGCGGGGAGGACGAACTGGATGCGGATCTGATCCTTTCCTACTTCGGGGACGCCACGGCGGCGCCGGACTTCTCCCTCGTGGAAACCTACGCCCTGTACATCGACGAGACCAAACCCATCTCCCCCTGCGAATTCGGCATTTTCAAAATGAAGGACGCTTCCGACGCGGAAACGCTGAAAGCGTTCCTGGACGCCCGCATCAAGATGAAGCTCCAGAACGCCGCGCTGTACCCGGATATGGATACTTCCGCCCTCACCTCTGCGAAAGTGACGGTGATGGGCAAGTACGTCTGGTATTGCGCCGTGAAGGGTGCGAATGACGCCATCGACGCTTCCCTGAAAGGGGAATCGTGATGGATCTGGAACTGTTTTGCCCGGAGGATCCGGCAGAGAAACCGCTGGACCGCCCGGTACAGGACGGAGGGCTGTGCGGGATCTTCCGCACCATCGCCTGCGTGGGGGACAGCCTGTCCTCCGGGGAGTTTGTTTCCCGCATGGACGGGAAGATCGGCTGGCATGACCTGTACGACTACTCCTGGGGGCAGTATCTGGCGCGCATGGCGGGATGTACCGTCTATAACTTTTCCCGCGGGGGGATGAGCGCGAAGGAATACTGCACCTCCTTCGCCCGGGAAAACGGGTGTTGGGACGCGGACAAGGCGGCGCAGGCGTACATCCTCGCGCTGGGGGTCAACGATCTGCTGAATCTGAAGCATCCGCTGGGCTCCCTTGCGGACATTTGCGAGGAGGATCCGGAGAAGAACGGGGATACCTTCTGCGGCTATTACGCCGCCATCATCCAGCGCTACAAGCGCATCCAGCCCAAAGCGAAGTTCTTCCTCATGACCATGCCCCGCTCCGAGGAGGATCCCGAAAAGATCGCCCTCGCCGAAGCCCACGCCGAGCTGCTCCGCAAGCTGGCGGACCACTTCCCGTACACCTATGTTCTGGATTTCCACCGCTACGCGCCGCCCTACGACGCGCGCTTCAAGGAGCGTTTCTATCTGGACGACCATCTGAACGCCGCGGGATACCTGCTCACCGCCCGTATGGTGGCTTCCTACATCGACTATATCATCCGGCACAATCCCGACGAGTTCCGGCAGATCGGTTTCGTGGGGACGGAATTTTATAACGAAAACTTTTCGTGGTAAAGGATACCTATTATGTATTATTACAACAACAAACCGATCGAAAAGATCGACGCGCCTTTGTGCGAGCATCCCGAAAAAGAGGTCAAAAACCTCCTGCTGCACCTGCCGATCCACTCCATCGTGTACAATGAAAACGAGGAGGAGAGCTTCCGCGGGTCGGCGGTTCCGAAGATGAACTACAACACCGATTCCGTGCTTCTCACGGACGGGGAACGGTCCCCGAAGAACCATTGGCCCAACCCGCAGTATTTCCATATCCACAACGGCGGGGCGCGGGCAATCACCTTCAAGCTGCCCTATCTCTGTGCCGTGAACGGCTTTTCCGTTAACTTCTGCCGGGACGACGCGGTGGCGGTGCGCATCCCCCGATGGCTGAAGTTCCGCGCTTCGGCGGACGGCGAGACCTTCGAGACCCTCTTTGAGACCTATTACATGGGAACAAAACGGGACAAACGCTCTTTTACGCTGAAGCAGGAGTTTGCGCCCACCAAAGCGATCTACGTGCAGATCGTGTTCGACGTGGTGCATCACGTGTTCATCGACGAGATCGAAGTCTACGGATGTACCGACGCAACGGAGGCAAAGCTGCCCCAAAAAGACGGAAAACCCTTGTTCTATGAATTTCCGAAGCCCGCGGAGCACAACGCCTATCCTCCCGCGGACGTGATCGGGGCGAGGAACATCAATCTCTCCTACAACTATCGCCCCTGCGACCCGGACAAGGGCTTGCAGACGGTGGAGGACTATCTGCCGCTGGTGGGATATCTGGATAGAGACGGCAAGATCCTCGACACCTTCATGGACGGGCAGCTGTATCTGCCGGATTCCGACTTTTGGGGCAATCCCCTCAGCAAATACGCGGAGGGCTGGAAGGCGTATGTGGACGTCACCTTCCAGAAGGGCAAGAACGTGGACGCTCTGAACCGTGCGGTGGGGATCGTCAAGGAGGCGCTGGGGCTTCCCGATTACAAGGTGAGCGTGTATTTCAGCCTGCTTTACACCTACACGGGACCCGACGAGTTCGGGGAGCTGGACGGGGAAGTGCTGACGTTTGACAACGTGGAAAGCCGGAAAAAGGCGATCAAATGGATGGTGGACACGGTTATCCGCCGGTACACCCAAGGAAGCTACGGCAACACGCAGCTCAAGGGATTTTACTGGTTTGAGGAGGTCATCAATTCCTCCGACCCGGACGAGCCGGCGCTGATCCAATTCGCAGGGGACTACGTTCGGTCATTGGGCTACAAACTGTTCTGGATCCCCTATTACAAGGCGAACGGATACGCGGATTGGGAGCGGTACGGCTTTGATATGGCAAGTATGCAGCCCAACTATATGTTCGATGCAAGGATTCCAAAGGAACGGCTGTACGAAAACGCCGCCGAAGCCAAAAAGCTGGGGCTGTGCGTGGAAATGGAGGTCTGGCAGATCCGGGAGGACGAACAGGGGAACATCGACAACCCCCACCATATCGAAAAATTCATGGAATATATGTACGCGGGGGCGGAGACCGGCAGTATGCTCTCCTGTAAGACCTACTACCACGGAAGCGCTCCCGGCGGCTGTATCACCAACGGCTGGAAGAGCAAAAATCCACGCTACCGCGAACTGTACGACACCTGCTATCTGTTCGCAAAGGAAAAGCTGGAAGCCAAGTGATCCCCCTTTCTTTTTGGGGGAGAGAACACCCTCGTCGGCAGTGCTGACGGGGGTGTATTTTCTTTTTTGGAGCAAAAATCCAAAAAAATATAACTTTTTGGGGAGTTGGATCGTCTATGGGGTAGGGGGAATTTCCCTCTCGGGCCCCCTATTGTATTTTTTGTCAACTTATGGTATGATGAAAGGAGTGATGTACATGGACAAACGGCTGAATTACCGCAAGCTGTTGAAAGACTGGATGCAATATTACAATCTGCCTGCCGGGATATCGAAAAGAATGTTCGCTGCGATATGGACGCGCTTGCAGGTATTGATGGGAAATCTCGATGAGAAGGGAGCGGAAACGGATGAAACATACATGGAGTGAGCTGGTGGAACGGGCAAAGCGGAACGATCAGGACGCGTTTTACGACCTGTATCAGAACAGCTACGACCCGGTTTACCGTACCGTGAAATCCATGGTGCGGGATGACGACGCGGCACTGGACATCGTGCAGGATGCCTTCGTGAAAGGGTTTGCCAGTCTGTCCACGCTGGAGGATACGGAGCAGTTCCTTCCCTGGATGAAGCGCATCGCCACCAACAAGGCGAGGGACTGGTTCAAAAAGAAACGGGAGGTGACCTTCTCGCAGCTTGCGGACGAGGAGGATCATGAGCCGGATTTCGAGGACGAGCGGGAGGAAAATCTGCCGGAGGCGGTCATCGACCGCAACGAGACCGCCCGTCTCATCGAGGAGATCCTGCGGACGCTGCCGGATGAGCAGCGCATGGTCATCGGTATGTATTACTACCAAAATATGACCATCCCGGAGATCGCAAGGGAGCTGGAGATCGGTGAAAACACGGTGAAAGGCCGTCTGCATTACGCCAAAAAGAAGATCCGGGCGAGTGTGGAAGATCTGGAAAAGAAGGGTACCAAGCTGTACGCCCTCTCTCCGATTCCGTTCCTGCTCTTGCTGTTCAGGAATCAGATGCTCCGACCCGCTGTGGGGAATGCCCCCGCGGCGACCTTTGGGAACATTATGGCGTCCGCTTCCGGCGCGGCAGGAGCGACAGCCGCAGGCACAGCAGCCGGCACAGCGGCGGGTGCAGCGGCGGGAAGTGCGGCGGCAGGCGCGGCGACAGGCGCCGGCGGAGTGCTTGCCGGCATCGGCGCGAAGATCGCTTCGGGGTTCCTTGCGCTCCTGATCGGCGGCGGCATCGCCGCGGGGGTGTTGGCGGCGACGATGGTCGGCGGCAGCATGAAGGCCGTGATGGATCAGGCGAACCGCGGCAAGGACGGCATATCATCGGTGGTATCCGGAGCGGATGCTTCGGGCGAAGGGACTTCCGGGGAAGAGAGCTCCGAGGAAGAGACCTCCCGGGAGGACTTCACGGATGCTTCCGCAGAGGAACGGCTGACGCGCTATTTGGAGGAGGAGCTGATCCCGGAAAAGGGCATTTACAACATCGAGCAGCCCGCCTTTTACTACCAGCCGAAGAACCATTGCACGGTCAAGGCGGTTACCTATGACCCGGAATCGGAGCGGTTCCCCTTTGTCGTGTCCAGCCTTTCCGGTTCCGCCGGAGATTATGAGGAGTATTTCCAGCGCTCAAAGGCAAACGCGGATGTTTCCGGCCTGTACTACGCGGAGCTTGCAGATTACGACAATGATGAGGAAACGGAGCTGTTCGCCGTATACGGAGAGGAGGACGAACTCCATCTGGCGCTTTTCAAGGTGAAGGACGGCAGGGTGTCCTGCGTGGGCGAGCAGGTCTTTCCCGGCGTGGACGTGGAGTACGCTTCCCGGTCCATCACGTTTGTGAAGAACTACGGGGAAGAAGAGAGCTATATCGTCATGCACGACGAAATGATCGTGGACGACGCGTACATCGTCGATCTCTATTATCGCTTCAACAGCAAGCTGGAACAGGTCTCCTACATGATGTCGGATTTCGAAAACGGGGTTGCGCTCCGGCAGTATTTCGACGGACGGGAGGCGGAAACGCTGGACATTTCCACGTCGGAACTGCTGAAGAAAGCGGTGGCGGAATACGGCGGATTTGAACACAATCCGCGATGCACCTTCTACAAGCTGGGCGCGGAACTGAATGAATTCCTGCGGGAATACTATAAAGGAGATTCCCGCCCGGGCACGGATCCTGAACCAGAGCCGAACCCTGAAGGGCATGAGGGGCTGTTAAAGAAGTATTTCGAAGAGGTGCTGCTGCCGGAAAAAGGGGTCTACAATCTGGAGCAGCCGTCCTATAAGCGGGACGAGAACGGATACATCGACCGCGTGACCTACGCCTACAACCCCGCCGCGGGCAAATTTGAACGGAATTCCAGCCGCACGGGTCCACAGGACGAGGGATATGAGGAACTGCTGGCGGCGTACAAGGCGGCGAAGGAACAGACCGACATCTCCGGCGTGCGCTTCGGCACCTATTTCGACAGCGACGGCGACGGGGAACAGGAACTTCTGGTGATCTACGGGGAAGATGGGCAGTTCTACATCGAGCTGTTCGACGCGGAGGGCGGGAAGGTGGTTTCCGCCGCCAAAACGCCCCTTGACGTCAGGGACTTCGGCGCGGAGTACCACCTCCGGAACGTCGCCTACCGGTTCACGTCCGACGGGATCAACTTCATCCTGGAGGATCTCATCCGGAACCCGGAGGACCAGCAATCCCCGGTGGGAGAGATCTATTACCGGCTGTCGGGGGACTTACAGCTCCTCTCCGCCATGGTGATCGTGGGTCCCGATTGGCTGGGCAGCTCCCTCGCGGCGGAGATCTACACCGACGGGAGAGAGGAAAAGATGTTCTACGTCAACGCCTTCAATTATGAT
Source organism: Oscillospiraceae bacterium (assembly GCA_022508745.1). Lineage (GTDB taxonomy): Bacteria > Bacillota > Clostridia > Oscillospirales > CAG-382 > Coliplasma. The sequence continues at coordinate 20,733 of JAFLUP010000026.1, forward strand.
TCGGTCGTGGAAGGCTACACGGGAAGCGGCGACGACCGACAGCCCCTCTACGACTTCTGGGAAGCCGGCGGCTTCCCCAGTGAGGACGCCTCCCCGTACATTCCCATGGAGGACTACTTCCTTCAATATTATTACGGGTAAATCCCGCGGGTAACACCCGCTCTCCGGCTTTGCGGATCCGACCGGCTGCAAAGCCGGTTTTCTTTTTTCTCAATTTTTTTGAAAAATTTTTCCAAAACCCATAACTCTTTCCGTTTTTCCATCGTCTATCAAGTGTAAGGAAAAAGAGACCACCCACAAAAAGGAGAAAAAAGCCATGAAAAAGACGCAATTCACCGCACTTTTCGTTTCCCTCGTTCTTTCCGCTACGCTGCTTGCAGGCTGCGGCAGCAATGACAATGACAACGGCAACGGCGACAGCAACATCACCGTTTCCGTCTCCGACTCCTCCGTCCCCGCCGGAAACTTCGGAACCTCCGAAGCGGAGGAACCGATGGAAGCGTTCAGCGAAGGGCTGTCCTTCGCCCTCACGGAAGCGGGGGATTCCTATGCTGTGGTAGGCATCGGAACCTGCGAGGACAGGGAGATCGTCATTCCCGCGACACACGAAGGTCTGCCGGTGACGGAGATCGGGGAACGGGCTTTTCAGGATTCGAATAGTGCGCATAGGCTGAAAAGCGTGAGGATCCCCCGCGGCGTGACGAAGATCGGCGGCTATGCGTTTATTTCCTGTGAAAATCTGGCATCCGTCACCCTCCCGGAGGGATTGACAAGCATCGGAAGGGGCGCGTTTATGTCCTGTAAAAGTTTGGCGTCCGTCATCCTCCCGGAGAGTGTGACAAGCATCGGGTATGGTGCGTTTTCTTCCTGTAAATCGCTGACCTGCATCGCCATTCCCGCCGGCGTGACAACCATCGAGGGGGGCACGTTTGAACGCTGCGCAGCGCTGACGGAAGTCATCCTCCCGGAGGGATTGACAAGCATCGGGTATGGTGCGTTTTCTTCCTGTCAATCGCTGACCCGCATCACCATTCCCGAGGGCGTGACCAGCATCGATCAGCAAGCCTTCGAGGAGTGTTTGAACCTGACGGAGGTCACGATCCCGAGCGGTGTGACCCGGATCAAAAAAAAGACATTTTTCCACTGCATAAGCCTGTCCGCGATCGTCATTCCCGAGGGAGTCGAGGAAATCGAAACGGAAGCCTTCTCTCACTGCGGAGCGTTGGAGGAGATTTCTCTTCCGCGCAGCCTGAAGACGCTCAGCGATATGTCTTTCGGCACCCTGTTGGGGGGTATGGATTTCACCTATGCCGGGACCGTCGCGGAATGGGAGGAAGTATGTTGGAGAGAAGAATTTGGTCATATTTATCCCGACGCCATCCACTGCACGGACGGAGACTTTTTCTTCCGGTGATCTCGCGATAAAAAATGAAAAATTTTTCCAAAACCTATAACTCTTTCCGTTTTTCCATCGTCTATCAAGTGTAAGGCAAAAAAACACATACAAAAAGGAGAACAAAAACATGAAAAAACTACTTTGTATCCTGCTTGCTCTCGCCATGCTTGCGGGCATGACGGCGGGCATGGTTTCCGCGGAAACCGTAACGGCAGGGGACTGGACGTACGAGATCATCGACGGCGAAGCGACGGTGACGTGGTACAACGGTCCCGGCGGGGATGTGACCGTCCCGTCCACGTTGGGCGGCGCACCCGTGACGGGCATCGGGGATTGGGTGTTCAACGGCCGCAGCGACCTGACGTCCGTGGTACTCCCGAAAACCTTGAAAACCATCGGGAACTATTGCTTCATGGAATGTACCGAATTGAAGAGCGTCAACTTTCCGGAGGGGCTGCTCTCCATCGGGTACGATAGCTTCCGCAACTGCGGCAGCTTGACAAGCCTCACATTCCCGTCCACCTTGACCTCCATCGGGGTCTGGGCGTTCGACAGTTGCGGCGGTCTGGATCGCATCACCGTCGCCGCGGGAAACCCGATTTACGAATCCGTCGGCAACTGCCTGATCGAAAAAGAAACCGGCGTTCTGGTGATGGGAAGCAATACCAGCGTGATCCCGGAGGGTGTGACCTCCATCGGAAAAGCCGCGTTCTCCAGCCGCAAGCTGACCGCCATTGAACTGCCGGACAGCGTGAAAACCATCGAAGGGTTTGCCTTTGAGAACTGCGAGGAGCTGACCAGCATCAACATCCCGGAAGGCGTAAGGTCGATCGGGACCTGGGCGTTCGCCTTCTGCCGCAGCCTGCCGGGAATCGACCTGCCGGATAGAATGGATTCCATCGGGGAAGGCGCGTTCCTCTACTGCGACAGCTTCACCGAGTTCGTCATCCCGGAGGGCGTGACCAGAATCGCGAACTCCACCTTCGATTACTGCTACAACATGGAGAGCATCGTGATCCCCTCCACCGTGACCTCCATCGGGAAAGAAGCGTTCAACTACTGCAGATCCTTGACCGCCGTCAAGCTGCCGGAGGGCGTGACGGAGATCGGGGAGTGTGCGTTCCGCTACTGCTACAGCCTTGCGAGCATCAACATCCCGGACAGCGTGCAGAAGATCGGGCGGTATGCCTTTGACTGCTGCCCGCTGACGAGCATCCACATTCCGGACGGTATCACGCGCATCGAAGAAGCTACCTTCTCCGCCTGCACCAAGCTGACCGCCATCGAACTGCCGGACAGCGTGACGTATATCGGGCCCAGCGCGTTTTTCGCCTGCGAGAGCATCACCAGCATCGTCATCCCGGACGGGGTGGAAGAGATCAGCGAAAGTGCGTTCTACTACTGCTACGATCTGGCGGACGTGACCCTCGGAAGCGGACTTAAGGTCATCGGAGAGTTTGCGTTCGACACCTGCACCAGCCTGAAAACCATCGACATTCCGGAGGGCGTGACCACCATCGGGGCGTGTGCGTTCCGGGATTGCACCGCTCTGGAGCGGATCGAACTGCCGGAGAGCCTGACCTTCCTCGGGGAAAGCGCGTTCGCGACCTGCGAAAGCGTAGAGGGCGACCTTTATATTCCCGTAAATCTGACGGAGATCGGACTGGGCGCGTTCGCGGGGTGCAGCGGGATCACGGGCATCACCGCCGCCGAGGAAAACCCGATGTACTACACCTCCGGCAACTGCCTGATCGAAAGAGAGACGAACATTCTGGTGCTGGGATGCCAGAACAGCGTCATCCCCTCCGGCGTGAGGTCGATCGGAACCGGCGCGTTCGCGCACTGCATCAATCTCAAGAACATCGTCATCCCGGAGGGCGTGACCGCCATCGACCGGTATGCCTTCTACAGCTGCACCGGTCTTGAGACCGTGGTGATCCCGGACAGCGTGACGCGGATCGATTCGGACGCGTTCTGCCGCTGCAGCAGCCTGAAGGACGTCGAGATCCCTTCCGGCGTGACGGAGATCTATCCGTATGTGTTCTATGGCTGCAAAAGCCTGAAGAACATCGAGATCCCTTCCGGCGTGACGCGTATCTGGGATTACTCGTTCTGTGACTGCTACGGGCTGACCTATATAGAGATCCCGGAGAGCGTGACGTATATCGGCGATCTGGCGTTCTACTACTGCGGCCAACTGAAGAATGTGACGCTCCCGTCCGGTCTGACGGAGATCGGAAAGCACGCGTTCTACAGCTGTTCTTCCCTGAAACGCATCGAGATTCCCGCAAGCGTGGAAGTGGTAGAGGCGTTCGCCTTCGGTCAGTGCTCCTCTCTGACGGACATCTACTGTCTGGCTCCGAAAAAGCCGGAGGGCTGGGACGATGAGTGGCTGGGCAACTGCAAAGCCACCGTTCACTGGGGCATGGCGATGCCGGAAGCGCCGGAGAAACCGGATGTGCCTGACGAACCCTTCACCCCCTCCGAGGACCTTGAAATGGACGCCCGTCTGGAGCAGGGTACCAACGTGGAGGCGCAAAACTATACCTACTGGGCAAGCCCCGTGGAGTCCTATCTGGTGGAGACGGCAAACGGGGAGCTGATGCGGGTGCAGGCGAGCGACTACGACGGTCGCTACTTCGTGGAATACTACGACAAGGCGTACAACCTGCTGCGTGCCTTTGCGGTGAAAGGGGAGCTCCCCCTGTTCGGCGGATTTTACGCCACGGAAAGCAATTACTACATCCTTTCCGGGCAGAACAATCCCGAGGAATCCCCCGCCGTGGAGAGCTATCGGATCACCAAATACGATCTGAACTGGCAAAGGCTGGATTCCGTGGGGCTGTACGACTGCAACACCTACACCCCCTTCTACGCCGGCAGCGCCCGGATGACCCACAGCGGAGATATGCTGCTCATCCGCACCTGCCACGAGATGTACAAGACCCCTGACGGGTATCATCATCAGGCGAATGTGACCATTCAGCTGGACATGGATACCATGGTCGTCACCGATTCCTTCACGGATATCATGAATTCCGACGTGGGCTATGTGTCCCACTCCTTCAATCAGTTCATCCGGGTGGAGAACAACCACATCGTGGCAGTGGACCACGGGGACGCGCATCCCCGCTCCATCGCCCTCATCCGCTACCCCACAAAGGTTTCCTCCGGCAAGTTCTTCTCCTGGAATTGCCAGGTGACGGATCTGGTGAAGTTCGCGGGGAACGAAGGGGACAACTGCACGGGAGCGTCCGTGGGAGGCTTTGAGATTTCGGATTCCTCCTATCTGGTGGCGTACAACTCCGTCCCGCAGGACGGGCAGTTCAACCGCTACGGCACGAGAAACATCTATGTAGCCGCCATGGACAAGGAAAGCGGTGACGTGACCATCCATCCGCTCACCGACTACGCGGAAGGGGAGACGACCGTCTCCACGCCGCATCTGGTGAAGCTGGCGGAGGATTCCTTCCTCCTGCTCTGGTCCCGGAGCGGCAACGTGTTCTGCGCCAAGCTGAACGGCAAGGGAGAGCTGGTGGGTGAGATCCATGTCATGAAACAGGCGAACCTCTCCGATTGCGCGCCCGTCGTGGTGGACGGCAAGCTGGTGTGGTACACCTACCAAAACGGCAGCGTGACCTTCTATGAGATCGACACGGAAGATCTTTCCGATCAGCGGAAGATCACCTCCACCGTCCCCGAAGTCCCCGGCGGCAACGACAACCCCGGTGGCAACGACAACCCCGGCGGCAACGACAACCCCGGCGGCAACGACAACCCCGGCGGCAACGACAATCCCGGCGGCAACGATAATCCCGGCGGCAACGACAATCCCGGGAACGGCGGAGAGCCCCTTCCCATCGGGGATCTGAGCGGGAACGGTTCCATCGACGCTACGGACTACCTGCTGCTGAAGCGGTTCTGTCTGGGCACCTTCTCCCTGACGGCGGCGCAGAAGGCCGCTGCGGACATCAACAAGGACGGACGTATCAACGCATTTGACTATCTGCTGGTGAAACGGCACGTGCTGGGCACCTATAAGATTGGATAAGGGTTCCTCTTTTCCCTCCTTTTTTCTCTCCTTAAAACCAAAGGCAACGTATCCGGTGGGTGCGTTGCTTTTGGCTTTGGCAAAATGTGACCGCGCATGGGCGATTTTTTGCGGGTTTCTCTTGACGGGAGTTCCGTTTTCGTGTATCATATCGTTGACGGGTCATACGGATTTTTGAAGAAGAACGGTCGATAGGAGGAATTTTCCCATGCGTTTTTTACAGCTGGCGACGGAACAAAGGTATTCCGTCAGGAAATTCAAGGCACAACCGGTGGAAAAGGAAAAGCTGGATCTGATTCTGGAAGCGGGGCGCATTTCACCCACCGCTTGCAACTATCAGCCCCAGCGGATTTTGGTCATTGAGGACGAAGCTGCGCGGGAGAAGCTGAAGCAGTGTACGCCGTGCCATTTCGATGCGCCGGTGATCCTGCTGATCTGCTACGATAAGACCACCGTCTGGAAAAACAAGACCAACGGCACCGTCGGCGGCGACGTGGACGCGAGCATCGTCACCACCCACATGATGCTGCAAGCGGCGGAGCTGGGGCTGGGCGCCACATGGGTCGGCGCGTTCCATCATCAGAAAACGCGGGAGCTGTTCGGGCTCCCTGACTACCTCGTTCCGGTGGCGATGCTGCCCCTCGGGTATCCTGCGGAGGACGTGGAGCCGCATCCGTGGCACTTCAAACGGTTCGACAGGGAGCATACCGTTTTCTACAACACGTTCGACGGGATCACCGAAGGGGAAGCCCACTGATATAGTCACGCGGAAGGATCGTAAGGGCGTAAAATAGCAAAAACTGACATCCCGTTTCGTGGAAGTCAGTTTTTTGCAGTCAAAAGAAAGGGGGCGCAAAAAGACGCTCTGCCAAACGGCTCTTTTCGTTACGCCGAATGGATCAAGCGAACGATCAGTGCTTCTTGCGTCATCATGCCTGTGCTGGCCCAGATACGGAATTGGTATTCCTCCTTGCTTCCGTCCATGCCCAACGTGTTGGTTTGCAGGGAATAATTCGGCGCATACTCTGCATCCTCGCTGTCGATGATCTCCAGATAGTTGCCCGAAATCTTATAATGATAGTTGTCCGTATCGCCTTCTGCATCCGCTTGCGCGGGAGCGGATCCTTCCGTTTCATAGCCATGAAGGATCTTTTTGATCTCCTCCGGGAGTTCCGCTTTGAATTCCTCCCAAGCATCGTTGCCGAAGAGAGTTTCCTTTTGCTTCCCCACAAGGTCGGCGATCATGTTCGCATAGGCGGCTTTTGCGCTTGGAAAGTCGGCATAGTTGCCTGCACAGATCCTGAACGTATCGTCCGTTTCGATGAAAATTTTGTAGGTTTCCATGATAAATCTCCTTTTGTTTTTTATTTGTGATGATAGGATAGCAGATAGGATGTGACATTTTCGGTACATACGAGGAAAGGGCGGAAAAATCACTGCTTCCTCTATTGCGTTTTGCTTGAAAACAGGTTATAATGCAAGCATGGACAGGCGAGGCTCCGTTTGCGGGGACGCAAATCGAACGAATAAACAAGGGAAAAGACAATGAGTTTCAAAAAATTCTTCGGTGACAGGGCGTTTTACCGGCGCATGCTTGCGGTCGCCCTGCCCATCATGGTACAAAACGCGATCACGAACTTTGTTTCCCTGCTTGACAATATCATGGTGGGGCAGCTCGGAACGGTACAGATGAACGGCGTCACCATTTCCAATCAGCTGTTGTTCGTGTTCAACCTCTGCGTATTCGGCGTGGTGTCGGGAGCCGGGATCTTTACGGCGCAGTACCACGGCTCGGGCGACGATGAGGGGGTGCGCTACACGTTCCGATACAAGCTCATGGCGGGCGTGCTTCTCTCCGCTGTCGGCGCAGTCGTGTTTTCCGCGTTTGGCCGCTCCTTCATCAACCTGTTTTTGCGTGGGGAGGGAAGTCCCGCGGACGCCGCGGCGTCCCTTTCCTGCGGATATGAATATCTGCTGATTATGCTCATCGGGATCCTGCCCTTTGCCCTTTCCAACGCATACAGCAGCACCTTGCGCGAAACAGGGCAAACCGTAGTTCCCATGATCGGCGGCATCAGCGCGATCCTCGTCAATCTTGCGCTGAACTATGTTCTGATCTTCGGTCATTTCGGTGCGCCGAAAATGGGCATCGCGGGTGCGGCGGTGGCAACGGTGGTCTCTCGCTACGTGGAGCTTGCCGTCGTTGCCGGATGGACGCATACCCATGCGTCGAAAAAGCCCTTCATCAAGGGAGCCTACCGTTCTTTTTCGATCCCTGCGCGCCTGTTTAAGCAGATCCTCATCAAGGGGAGCCCCCTGCTTGTCAACGAATTTTTGTATTCCGCCGGGATCACAATCATGAATCAGAGCTATTCCACCCGCAGCCTTGCTGTGGTGGCGGCGCAGAACATATCCGGCACCCTCTACAACCTGTCCGGCGTGGTC
>JAFLUP010000027.1 GCA_022508745.1 Oscillospiraceae bacterium
GGATCGTTGACGATGGCGCGGGCGATGGCGACGCGCTGCATCTGTCCGCCGGACATCTGGTTTGGTTTTTTATCCAGCTGATCCCCAAGCCCCACCTTTTCCAGTGCTTCCACGGCGCGGCGGCGGCGCTCCTGTTTGGAAACGCCGGAGATGGTCAGCGCCAGCTCCACGTTGGTCAGCACCGTCTGGTGGGGGATCAGATTGTAAGTTTGAAAGACGAAACCGATGGAATGGTTGCGGTAAGCGTCCCAATCGGCGTCGCGGAAGGATTTGGTGGAACGCCCGTTGATCATCAGGTCCCCGGTGGTATAGCGGTCCAGTCCGCCGATGATGTTCAGCAGCGTGGTTTTACCGCAGCCGGACGGACCGAGAATGGAAACGAATTCATTGGCACGGAACGCCACGCTGACGCCTTTCAGCGCAGGCACCGCAGTGTCTCCGACCTGATACTCCTTTTTGATATCTTTTAGAACGAGCATAGTCATTTCTCCCTTTATATACAATCATTGCTCATTCTAAACTATAAAATTGGAATAAAAGTGGATATTCATACGATGAAATGTGAATTTTCGCTTAATTTGATCTGATAGGCTTCGGCATAGAAAAGGTGCCGAGAACGCAGCGTTTCAAAATGAGGTAGTCCACGGCTCCCACGGTCTTTCCGTTGGTGATCATCATGGCGCGGGCAAAGATGGGGGCGGGGTGATAGCTTCCCAGTACCGTACGCTTGGTCAGCATGTAGTCGGTGGCGCCAACGGCGCCGTCCCCGGTAGCGTCCCCTTGCAGGACAATGCGCATGGGAGCGCCGTCCGCCATCACGAACGCACCGGTCCCCACGGCGTTCGCGTAAAGGCGCAGTTCCTCCGCGCCGTACAGCAGGCGCAGCGTTTCCGCGTCGCAGGGTCCGGGGAGCCCCAGCAGCCAGTATTCGCCGTCGTGCTCCTCCACCCACAATCCGCTGTCCTCCCGGGGGGAGGGGACGGTTTCTTCCGTTTTCTTCGGGGAAAAGAGCAACGTGCCGTTTTTGTCATACAGTTCTGCTCCCCGGAGCGAAAGCGTGGGATGGGAAGGGGAGACGGTCACGGCTTCCAGACTGGCGGTATCCGTAAAGGCGTCGGGCGCGACCTTGGTCACGGTATCCGGCAGGAAGATAGAGCGCAGCACGGGACCTTTGCCGGCAAAAGCGCCGGACGCGACCTTTGTGACCGGGGCGGAAATGCCGCCGGTAAACAGCAGATATTCAGGCAGAACCACGTGCTCGGCGGGGGTGAACGCCTGCGCGTTTGCGGAAAGGGCGGTGTAGTATTCATGGATGCGATCCATTAGCACGATCCACAGGTCGCCCTCTCTGCGGTACTTCCCGTCCGAGGAGCAGTAGCGCATCCATTGGGGGCAGTTCTTGCCGGAGCAATCGTTGTGCTGCAGCACCGCGCTTTCCGGCAGGTCGTATTTGATCAGCAGTTCCGCCACCAGCACCGCCGTGTTCTCGATGGTCTTGCGGAAGCGTTCCTCCACCCAGCGCTCGTATGCTTCGCCTTTGAAGATGAAGTTCGTGCCGCCTGCGGTGGGCGCACCGTTGACGCACAGCTCGATCCCGATGCTGGCGTAATTTTCGTCGCTTCCGGCGTGCCATGCGGCGTATTCGTCCGGCACGGAATGATAAATGATCCCGCCGTCATCCACCGTGTAATGCCAGGAGGAATCGCTATTTCCCCGCAGCAGTTTGCCGTGGTAAAGGGAAGCGGTGGTGCTTTCCTCTACCGTGGCGGTGTTATGGATGACGATGGCGCGAATATCGTTGGAAAGACGGGAAAAGTTGATGTTTTCCTGGGGAATGAACTCCGCGTGTACCGTGACGGGATTCTTGCTTCCCGCACCCAGAATGTAATCTCCCTCCCGGCTGAAATTGGCGTCCGAGGGCAGAAGCGTGCCGTCTTGAGAGGTCAGCGCCGTGTCCCGATAGCCGGTCACCACCGCTTCTCCGTTCTGCAGCGTATAGACCACTCCCTGTTCGTCGGTGTATTCCGTTCCCTCCGCCGCTTGTTTGCCGATGCGGGTCAGTTGTGCGCGTCCTTCCGCGATCACCTCGCACAGGAACACGCTCTGTCCTGCGCCGCCGTTAATATTGATGCGCACATACCGCGCTTCCACATCCTTTTGCAGGGTGAGGTTAAACAGCCCGCAGTAGGGGTCTGCGTCCAGATCGCAGTCACATTCCCCCTCCCCGAGAGAGGTGAAGCGCTTCCCGTCCGTGGAGACCTCATATCGCACGGCGCCGGGGAAATAGATCCCCTCGCCGGTGTTCTGCAAAAAGGAAACCGTGAAGTGCCGGAGGTTACCGTAGACCATGCCCAGATCCAAAAGGATCTGCACCGTGAAGTTCCCGCCGTTGGAGGTGTAGCCGGTCCAGTTTCCCGCGTCGTCTGCGGTCAGCCTGCCGGAGCCGAAGGCGCGGTCGGTGAGCTGCTTTCCTGTGTCAGTCCACCCGCTTGTAGGGGAGCATCCGGAGAGGGTGATTTGATAGGGTTTTCCGTAGCTGACCGGCAGAGGCGAACGGGTATCGGCTTCTTCCGCATCGGAACGGAACGCGGAAGCGCTCATGCAGGCAAGGCACAGACAAATACAGAGCAGAAACGCTCCGAAGCGTGTAAACATTCGTTGTTGGTTCATGGAACATTCCCCCAGACGACATTCGACGAATTTCTCCTTTTCATTATAACAGAAAAAATCGTTTATGCAACCTTTTTTCGATAAAAAACGGAAAAGATACTTTACAAACGGCGAGGCTTATGTTAGAATAAAAAGGAAAAATATGAAAGTAACTTGAAAGGGAAAGGATGACGCGTATGCAAGAGGACCCCAAGCCTCAAAACGAGCGCTACCGTAACACCCCGGAAGGGAAGCGTTACCATTACATCGCGCAGCTTTGTATCGGCGTTGCCGCCGCTGTTCTGGTGCTGACCTATCTGCTCTTCCGCACGGAGTATGTGGGCGGTGCGATCTCGTGGCTCATCGGTTCCATGCGGGCGATTTTCTTGGGTTTGGCATTCGGCTATCTGCTCAATCCGCTGGACAACTCCATCCGTCGGCACGCCGTGCGTATCTTTACCGCCAAAGGGAAGTGCTCGCCGGAAAAGGCACAGAAGCGTGCAAGGATTTTGGGCGTGACGCTGGCCTCGCTGTTCGGTATCGGTGTGGTGGTGGCCTTGCTGATGCTGATCATTCCGTCCTTTATCGACAGCATCTCCAATCTCAGCTCCATCATTTCCGGCAACCTGGAAAAAGTCACCGCATGGGTGGAATCACACGCGGGTGCGCAGGATAATTTCTCTATTATCATCAACCGCTGCGTGGAAGCGGCGCAGAAATGGATCAACGAGGATCTGACCAAATACGCTTCCGACGCTGCCGGAATGATCGTCTCTGCCGGTATGCAGATCGTTTCTTATGTGATGGATTTCTTCATCGCCTTTATCGTCGCGATCTATACCCTGATGGAGAAGGAAGCCTTTGCCCGCCGTTCCAAAAAACTGCTGTACGCTTATCTGCGCCCGGAACGCGCTAACCGCGTGCTGGACGTCTGCCGTCACGGCAATAAAATCTTCGGCGGCTTTCTTTCCGGCAAGCTGCTGGATTCGCTGATCATCGGTCTGATCTGCTTCCTCGCCATGACGGTGCTGGGGATTCCTTACGCCGTGCTGGTGAGTGTGGTCATCGGCTGTACCAATATCATCCCCTTCCTCGGACCCTTCATCGGAGGCGCTCCCTGTGCGCTGATCATCTTGCTGGCGTCCCCGCAGAAGGGCTTGGTGTTCATCATCATGTTCCTGATCCTGCAACAGTTGGACGGAAACGTCATCGGCCCGATGATTTTGGGCGACCGCACCGGCGTGAGCGCTTTCTGGATTATCTGCTCTTTGCTGCTGTTTAAGGCGTTGTTCGGATTGTTGGGGACGGGCATGAGCATCTTCGGCATGATCATCGGCGTTCCGCTGTTCTGCGTGATCGATTACGTCTTCAGCGAAAACGTCCGCCGCCGTCTGAAAAGGAAGAACATGAATCCTCTGGAAACGGATTTTGAAAACGTACAAAAGTACGATATGGCGGAAGCGCGATTCGTTCCGCTGCCCCCGGCGGAAGCGGCGATTCCCTTTAAGGTGCGTATCCGCAATTTCTGGAGAAAACTGACTGCGGTCTTCAAGAAAAAAGAGAAGAAATAAAGCGCAAACGAAAAGATGAGCGGTAGGAGGGAGAGACAACTTGAAACGCTTTGCAAAAGGAATTCTGATTGTCGGGCTGCTCGCGGCGATCGCCGCTGCAAGCACGGGCTGCAGCGGTATGCCCAGAGGGGCAAGCTCCTTCCCCGATCTCACCGAAGCGGATTTTTCCGACGGACTTTTCGTCAAGCTGCCGGTCAGGCCGCAAGAGGAAATCGAGGCGACCGGGGTCACCGCGGAGGATATCCTTGCGGGCTTTAACGATATGCTGGAGGTATATTATTTAGAGCAGCAAAGGATTAAAGGACAGGCGATTGCGGATGACGCGGGTTTTTCCCTGAAATTCAAAGGGATTCGGCCGTATAACATTCCTCCCAGATATGAAAATAATCCGCTGTTTTACACACATAAAGAAGAAACGGCAATCAGTCTTGTTAACCGATATCAAGAAGATGGGGAGGGTTATTTTAAGCAAGGGGAGCTTTTGGAAATTTCCGGGGACTTTTATTTGGCAGTGCTCGACTTTTATATTACGGTAAATCATAAGGTCAGACAAGCAACCACATTGGAAATCCACGTCCCGTCCGACACCTTCCGCGCTTTGATGGAGGTCTTTGACGTTGAGGAGTTCACCTTTACACAGGAGGACGCTGACAAACTAATAGAGGAAGATGACGTTGGCGGCTTTGCGAGAGGGTATCTTAATGGATGCGCGGGTATGGACGTTTACTCTCCGACGGAGATTACCGCCGAAATGATAACAAATGCCAATGAAGCGCAGCTTGCCGCTTTGTATGCCGTCTTTCAGGACATCAAAGCGATCAATTTTGACGCCGTTGTTCCGGAGAGATTAAAAGATTAAAGGATTTGAATACGGAGACCTCCGATTGAGGGCATAAAAAAATGCGAGGAACACTCGCATTTTTCTCTTTTCACGAAAATAATGAAAGAAACGATGGCTTCTTCGCCCTGACCTCCCGCCCGTGCAGATAGGCAAGCAGCGGGAACGCCTCTTTCTCCGGCAGGAAACGATCCGGAAAAAACCGGAGGGAATAGGAGCACAGCGCCTGATGGGTGTATCCCGCCGCGCGGTCCTCCTTGTTGACGGCGTACTTTCCGTCCCCCAGCAGCGGGTGCCCGATGGAGGCGAACTGGGCGCGGATCTGGTGGGTTCGCCCGGTCAGGAGGGAAACTTCCAGCAGGGAAAGCTGCTGCTTCCTATCCGTTCGCAGTACCCGATAGCGGGTGACAGCTTCTTTGCCGCGGTGCGCACTGACGCGGACGGTGTTGGTGCGCTCGTCCTTTTCCAACCGGCTCCGCAGCTCGCCCTCCCGCGCGGGCAGGACCCCGTGTACTGCCGCCAGATAAGTCTTTTCCACCTTGCGCTGCTTGATGATCTCGTTCATTTCCGCAAGCGCGCGGGCGTTCTTCGCGGCGATGACCAGCCCTTCCGTGTTGCGGTCGATGCGGTTGCAGAGGGCGGGGGCGAAGCAGTTTTCCTCCTCCGGGCGGTATTCGCCCTTTTGGTAGAGATACGCCTGGATCAAGTTGATGAGCGTATGGATCTGCTCGCCTTCGTCCGCGTGGACCAGCATCCCCGCTGGCTTATCCGCGATGAGGATGTTTTCGTCCTCATAAGCGATGGAGAGGGAAGCCGTTTCCCCCAAAAGCCGCTTGAACGCTTCCCGTTCCGGGGTTTCCTCGAAGAACTCGTCCCGGATAAACAGGGAAAGCACGTCCCCCGTTTGCAGGATATAAGATTCCGTCACCTTCTTGCGGTTGACGGTGACGCACTTTTTGCGGATATATTTGTAAAGCAGAGCGTTTGGCATGGTGCGGAAGGTTTTGGCGAGGAACTTGTCCAGCCGCTGCCCGCCGTCGTTGGGACCGATGGTGAGCTGTCTCATGTCAGCCGATCACAAGCGTGCCGAAGAACTCCGGGCGGTGGAAGTCCGGCGTTTCGTTTTCGATGGGTGCCCACATCCCGTAGTGGGGAATGGGCGTTTCGTCCCCGCATTTGTAGAAGTTGCCCTTCAATTCGTCGCCGGGGGCGAAAGAACCTTTCCCGAACAGGGTTTCGATCTGCGCGAGGGTGAAGAACGCGTCCACCGTCCAGCGGTCCGCATGGCGTTCCGCCCGCACGGCAGGCAGGTCGGAGAGCAATTCGTGAATAGGCGTTTTGGGCTTCCGTCCCGGACGCAACGCGGAAAGAAACGCGCCGTTGGCGTTCATTTCGAAGTTGATATAGTTCGGCTGTGCCGGATTGAAGTTGACAAAGCACTCCAGACAGCTATCCTTGTAGACCGGCTGATTGTAGACCGTACTGTCCGCCTTGGGGTCGCTTTCAAACGCCTCCATATGGAGCGCAAAGCCTGTGTTTTCGACGTAAATCATCTGCGCAAACGCTTTGGGCGTGTACCCTTCTTCCCATTTGTAGCAGGCGATCTCCGCCTTCGGCACGTCGGTAAAATCCATACTTTTGCGGGTCGAGATTTGGTAAGTGTTCATTGTTACAACCATTCCTTTATCCTGTAATGCAATTAAGAAACGACATAAAAATTTAATATCTCGATACAGAACGCGAGAAAACTTTTATATTGCGCATCCGTCAGCGTGACCGTGCAATATTCCGCGACCTTCGACCGCCGGATCACTGTTCCGTCGGAATCGTAGAAGGTCTGCACCGTCAAACGGTCGCAGGGGTCGTATTCTTCCACATAGCGTCGGTCGATTTCTCCCAGCCCGTCGTATATGGTGGTACATTCCCAACGGCTTCCGTTTTCGGTTTCCCCGTAGGTATAACGGGCTGAACACATTTCCATGAAGTCATCTTCGGTGTATTGTGTTTTCCGCCCTCGTTCGTCATATTCCCATGTGAGAATCCGGTACTCATCACCGTATGCATCATATTTGGTATGTTGGAGCGATCTGCCCTCCGTGTCTCTCGTCATGACAGTGCGTGACAACAGCTTTTCTTCGGCGCCATTGTAGGCAGTATAGCAGAGCTGCTCTGTCTCGTTCCCGTTCGTGTCGTATTTGTGTTCGATTCGATGGGCTTCCTGGGCAATGCGTCTTTCCTGGGCAATGCGTCCGTTTTCATCCAAAATACATTCGATACGATATGAAACGGTTCCGTCCGCTTTGCGCCGCGTCCGTGAGAGCGCGATCCCGTTTGGATTGCAGACGATATGCTCCTGTATGCCGTTGCCCTGAACGCAAAGCAGCTCGCAGCTCCCGTCCTCGCACGCCGTGTAGGTCAGCGTGCGGACAAATGCATCCCCATCTTCCTGCGTGACGATGCGCGACGGCAGGGAATAGGTCTTGCGGATGGTCTTTTCGTTTTCGTCCATGGCGTTTTATTTCTCTGCTCTTGATTTTAATTGCTGTAGGATGGTTTCGTATGTCAAACCGTATTGCTCCGAAATGCTCTTTGCATAACTTTTTCCGTCGGGAACGGTTCGGATGACCTCGTACGTTCTGTTTCCGCCGCGGTCGATCCCTACGGTGAGGGTATCGACTTTGGACAGCGTTTCTTCCCGGGCGTTGATCTCGCCGATCATGGAGACCAGTTCGTGCATATGCGTGGAGAAAATCGCTTTGCATCCATACGCCGCAAGTCCGGAAAGCACGTCGAACGCGATATGCGCTCCTTCGAAGGAACTGGTGCTGGAGAACGTCTCGTCCATGAGAACGAAGCTATACGCGGAAAGCTGATCGAAAACAGCGTGCATTTTCACACATTCCTCTTCCAGACGGCCTTTGTCCGCACTGGTCGATTTATTTGCAAAATGAACGAAAATACGGTCCACAGGGCTGATTTCCGCTGCTTTTCCCGGCACAAGAAACCCAAGTTGCGCAAAGATCTGGCAGATCCCGACGGACGAAGTGAAAACTGTTTTCCCTCCGCTGTTCGGACCGGTAATAATATAAATTCTTCCGTTTTCATCGAATTCGATATCGCTATAGGTCATATTGTATTTCTGCAACGCGACAATCGGATGGTAAATGCTTTTCACACGGAACGCTTTTTCGGATTTCGGTTTGATTGCCGGCGTACAAAGCGGTAGCTTCCGATCCTGCAATTCTTTCAGAACACTTGCACCAAAAAGTAAATATTTAAATTCCTTGATTAACGGCAAAAAGAGTTTTGTGTTTTGCCTGAAAAATGCTTTGATCGCCGGTTCCCAATCCTGTATGGTACCTTTCAGTAAGCGGTTGAGCGTGGAGCTGATCGCCATATCAGCGAACCGTTTTTCTTCTTTTGTGAGCAATTTCGAGGTGACCTTCAACGGACAGATCGCCGACAGAGGTTTGTCATCGATCTTTTTCGTCAGTCTTTCCATGAAACCGCTCGGAACGATATACTCATTGTTCAGCGAAAGTACACCGAACTCATAGGGCGTAAAAGTAGGATCCAGATTCAAACCGACGGTAATACTTTTGACTTCGTTGATGTCTTTAGACAATTTCTTTGTATTCTCTGCCAGATTTTGAAAGCCCTCGCTCCGGGCGATCTCGTCGATCAGCCGGACGAAGTTTTGCAGTGATCTTGAACGGATGTCGCCTTGCAATTCCTTCGTTTTGGAATGAATCGTTCGGATGAACGTGAGGTAAATTTCGATCAGTTTGATCGAATAGATCTGCCCTTCGGTTTGATGACTGTTTTCCCGCAAGCGGTATAACTCATCGATATTTTCCAGCATCGGGAGAAGTTCTTCGATCAGCTTGACAAGCCTCGGTTCGCCCAACAGATCGGCAAAAACCTCCTGACGGTAGGCGATGGTTTCCGCGTCATCCGTCATAAACTCGGATAGATCGAGATCCCGATTGAAAAGGAAATTCCCCAATAGTGTTTTGAAATCCTCTGCGCCGATAAAAAGACGGTCACACGGTGCGGTGTGTTCCGGGTAAATCAGGCTGATTGCTTTTTCACAATGGATCATAAGAAGCACCTCCGCCTATATAGTCGCAGAGAAACACGTTTCGTTCGATGCTTTTCCGCTTCCATGATACTCTTTTTTCGGTTTTCTGTCAACCGGATGACAAAAAAATCTTGCAAATTCCCGCAAAAAGGGGTATACTGTTTGCAGTAATGACGACAAAGGAGAACGCAAACCATGTCAACGGCGGAAAAGATTCCTGTCATCCTGCAATCCTTCCTTTCCTATAAGGAGACCATCCAAGGGCGCTCGCGTCTGACGGTGCAGGAATACTATACCGATCTTCGGACGTTCTTCCGTTTCCTGCTGGTCTCCCGCGGGGAAGTCGAGCTGCCCGCGGATGACCCTGACGGTTTCTCCCGGGTGAAGATCGACAGCGTGGACCGGGATTTCGTCGCGAGCGTCACCACGGACGATGTGTACGCCTTCCTGCTCTGGCTTGCACACGATCAGGACAACCATCCCTCCGCCCGCGCCCGCAAGCTCTCCGCCCTGCGGTCCTTCTTTAAGTACCATACCACCAAATCCCATCAACTGGAGCAGGACCCCACCCGGGATATCGACAGTCCCGCCGTCCGGCAGGCGCTCCCGAAGTATCTCTCTTTGGAGGAAAGCCGTGCGCTGCTGGACAGCGTGGATCCCGCGTCGGACACCTTCCGTCGGGATTACTGCATGATCACGTTTTTCCTCAACTGCGGGATGCGTCTTTCCGAACTGGTGGGCATCGACCTGCAGCACATCGACAGCGAGATGCGCAAGCTGACCGTTACCGGCAAAGGGAATAAGCAGCGTACCGTCTACCTCAACTCCGCCTGTCGCCACGCGCTGGAGGAATACCTGAAGGTGCGCGAACAGATCGGGCGCTCCGGCGGGCATCCCATCAAGGACAAGCAAGCCCTCTTCCTCAGCGGACGGGGCAACCGCATCTCCAACAAGACCGTGCAGTGGGTGATTAAGAAGCAGCTGAAACTGGCGGGGCTGGAAGGGAAGGGGTATTCCACCCACAAGCTGCGCCATACGGCGGCGACGTTGATGTATAACAACGGCAACGTGGATATCCGCGTGCTGAAGGACATTTTGGGGCATGAACAGCTCACCACCACCCAGATCTACACCCACGTTTCCGACCGCAAGCTGGAGGAGGCCATGGACGCCAATCCTTTGGCCGGCGAAAAGGCATAAAGATGGAATTTGTCAGCAAGGAGCCCATCCATAAAGGCTGGTCAAGCGACAAAAAATACTGCGTCACGGAGGAAAACGGGAAACGATACCTGCTCCGCATTTCCGACCTTAAGGAACAGGACGCGAAACAAACCGAATTCCAAATGCTGCAACAAGTAGCCAATCTCGGCGTTCCTATGTGCGAGCCGGTGGCGTTCGGCGTCTGCGAGGAAGGTGTGTACTCTTTGCAAACGTGGATCGACGGAACGGACGCAGAGGAGCTCATTCCGTCTTTTCCGGTTGAAAGACAATACGCCTACGGTCTGGAAGCGGGAAGGATCCTGCAAAAGATCCATTCCATCCCTGCACCCGCTGATCAGCCGGACTGGGAGATCCGTTTCAACCGCAAGCTGGACCGTAAGATCGAAAGGTATCTCGCCTGTCCTATCCATTACGAGGGCGGGGAGGCGTTCCTGCAATACATCGAGAGCCATCGCCATTTGCTGAAAAACCGCCCGCAGACCTTCCAGCACGGTGACTACCATATCGGCAACATGATGATCGACACCGCCGGACAGCAATTGAAGATCATTGATTTCAACCGCAGCGACTACGGCGACCCGTGGGAGGAGTTCAATCGCATCGTCTGGTGCGCCCAGAAGTCGCCGCCCTTCGCTTCCGGCATGGTGGATGGTTATTTCGACGGCAGTGTGCCGGACGCGTTCTGGGAGCTGTTGGCGCTGTATATCGCGGGAAATACCCTTTCCTCCGTCTATTGGGCGATCCCCTTCGGAGAGGGAGAGGTGCAAACCATGCTGGCGCAGGCAAGGGACGTGCTGCGCTGGTATGACGATATGAAAACGCCTGTTCCAAGTTGGTACATCGAAAGGAATGATTGATCATGAAAGAATATCCCATCTCTATTTTGAGCTATGATGTGCTTCCGGACGGGACGGTCAAGCCCTCCGCGCTGCAAAAGTATTTCCAGCAGATCGCGCTGGACGACGTGGCGGCCAGCGGCGCTACATACCCTGCCATGCGGGAACATTCCATGGTGTTCGTGCTGACCAAGCTCCGTATGGATCTCTTGAGTCCCATCCGCTCGGGGGACACCATCCGTCTCTGTACCTTCCCGTATAAGATCGAGGGTGTGAACTTCTTCCGCGCTTTTGAACTTTGGCGCGGGGAAGAGCTGGTGGGCTTTGCGGACAGCCGTTGGGTGCTCATCAACTACGAGAAGCGGAACATCCTGCGCCCGTCGGAGCTTCCGTTCCCCCTTACTCCGCAGATGCCGACCGTGTCGCTCCCCAGAATGCCTCGCCGCATTGCGCCTGCGGCAACGCCGGATCATGTGGTCTCGCGCCGTGTGCTGTTGACGGAGGTGGACGAAAACCACCATCTGAACAACTGCTGCTATTCCGACTACCTGCTGGATCATCTGCCGGCGGATGTGCTGCGCACGCCGGTGCGTACCATGTGCATCCTCTTTGATCATGAGGCATATCTGGGGGATACGCTGGAGTTGCGCTACCAGCGGGTCGAGGAGGGATTTACCGTGGAAGCGGTGGACCTCACCACTGAAAAATCCTGTTTTCAGGCATTGATAGCCCTTGATTTTTCCGCGGAAACGTAGTATAATAAAGCAGAAAAGAGGTGAGTTCCCGTGGCAGAGATCGTTAAGACCGTCGCACAGAACAAAAAAGCATATCACGAATATTTCGTGGACGATCGGTTCGAGGCGGGACTGCTGCTCTCCGGTACGGAGGTCAAATCCGTCCGTATGGGTGCGCTCAACCTCAAGGATTCCTTCTGCCGCGTGGATGACGGCGAACTGCTGGTGTTCGGGATGCATATCAGCCCCTACGAGAACGGGAACATCTTTAACCGGGATCCGTACCGCCCCCGTAAGCTGCTCATGCACAAAAAGGAGATTCTCCGCCTGTTCGGCTTGGTCGGGCAGAAGGGCTACGCGCTGGTGCCGCTTTCGGTATATTTCCGTGGCAAATGGGCAAAAATGGAGATCGGGCTCTGCCGCGGTAAGAAGCTCTACGATAAACGGGACGCCGACGCGCAAAAGACCGCCAAACGTGAAGCGGACCGCGCATTTAAGGAAAATAATCGGTAATTTCAAGGCAAAACAACTTTTCACGTTTCGCGCAAGCGAAACACTTCACGCGCCGAAGGCGCACATCATGCTGCGAAGCAGCACCTCATGTGTCGCGATAGCGACATACATCATGCTGCGAAGCAGCACTATAGGGGGATGTAAAGGTTTCGACTGGGATTTTGAACGAAGGTAAGCGAGCGGAAGCGCATAACTTCCTTAAAATGTGCAACTAAAAATAAACGCTAACAATAACAGCGAACTCGTAGCTGCCTAAGTGCAGCTGCCGTCATGCCCGGGAGCACCGCGGCCCGGGACCATGGCGTGACTGAGCGGTGAACGTGACCGGAGGGGCGCTTCGACCTCCGTCATGAACGATTGGAGCTACTTTTCCGGGGCGGTTGTGCATGCCTGCCCCGGACGGGGAATGTAAGCATGTACTGCGCTCGGAGAAAACTTTCCGGATGGATCTTAGGACAGGGGTTCGATTCCCCTCATCTCCACCAAGCAAATAAAGTCCCTTCGGGGACTTTTTTGCTTGGTGGAATGATGCGTTCCGCTGCGCGGAACATGAGGTGATGCGCTTTCAGCGCATCATGATGCGTGCCTTCGGCACATGATGTGCACCTTCGGTGCGATGAAAGTTACAAACGGAACGCATCGCATCATGTTCTGCGCAGCAGAACACATCATGTTGCACTGCAGGTGCAACACATCATGTGCCCGTCAGGGCACACTTCATTTTTTACACTGGTTCATTCCTCTGTGCAAAGGGCATTTATTTTGTTTCCTCTTTCCAAAACAGGAAAAACCGCTTCTTTCAAGCGGTTTTTCTTTTGCCATTCACACTTTTTACACTTTTTTTCTTCCCCCGCTTGACATTGACGCAACGTCAAGTGCTATAAGAAGTGCAGAGGTGAAGGATATGAGCGAAAGAAACACGATCGATATCGGTGAGGTATGCCGCGTTTTGGGTACCACATCGCGCACCCTACGTTTCTACGAGGAAAAGGGGATCATTGCGAGCACACCGCCGGAATTCGGCACGCGCAGACAGAACCAAGAAAACCGCAAGCAAAGCGAAAGCAAACCGCAAGCAAACCGCAAGCAAAGCGAAAGCAAACCGCAAGCAAAGGCGAAGCTATAAAGGATAAAGGATAAAAGATAAAGGATAAAAGATAAAGGATAAAAGATAAAGGACAAGCGACAAGAGACAAGAGAGGAAGGACAAGGCAGACCTTCCCGGAGCTGTACCGTCCTGCATACAAATGTGTAAGAGAATCGCTGCTTATGCAGGAAAGCGCCGGGAAGTGCCTCGAAGAAGCGAGGCCGGTATCATTCATCGCGCGTCCGAAAAAACATCCATCCTTGGGATTGACAAAATCATGCAAATATGGTATCATGAAACCAAAGAATACTTTATATCGCATCGGGAAGGAATGATTACCAGAATGGAGCAAAGAAAAACAACGGCAGAGAAAGTTGCGGAGCTGACGCAGGAACAGCAGGATAGAATTTATAAATGCGGAAAGGTTGCGCTCATTGTTCAGATTTGCGGTCTGATTCCTTTGGTGTCGCTCCTTTTCTATTCGGTTTTCATGTTCATCCATATACGCCAATCTCCTTTGGGCGTGGACCTGAAAGATTTGGAACATGCGAAAATGTGGGTGTTCATATCCGGCGCCGTTGCATCTGTTTACGCACTGGGCGTTTTGATTGTCTTGAAACTTGTTTGCCCACAGTACAGCGAGTCAAAATGGCGGTATATTCGCAAAATGCGCAAGAAGAAATGAAACACACCCTGTAAAGGATCCCCCTTGCGGTTTGGATACGGGAAATCGGACGAACAAAACCAAAAAAGTCCGATTTCCCGCGTTCTTATACATGGCAAAAAAGAAAGTTACCATAAATGAAACGCGGTATGCGCGCTTCACTTACGAAAGGAACGGTCGACCGACATGAAGAAAACCTTATCAGCCTTGTTGGCGCTGTTGCTGCTGCTCGCGTGCCTTGCTTCCTGTGCAAAGCAGGAGGAGGGAACGGACAACGGCGAAACGGACGTATCCTCCGAGACGTCTGACGGCACGTCAGATGCTACATCGGATGACACTTCCGAAGGTCCCTCGGGTGACGGGGATCTCTCCGCTGAGAGAAAAGAGACCATCGTCAACATCGGCAAGCTCTACACCACCTCCTACCAGCCGGGGGAGAACTATCCGGATACCTACGGCACCGAGCTTTGCGACGGTATCTATGCCACGGGTGTTTCCAGCTATACGGACGCACGGTTGTCCGGCTGGGCATGTGCCAACAACGGGACTCTCTCCGTGATTTTCGATATGGGGGAGGACTCCGAGCGGCTTTATAAGTTCGGCGCCAGTTATTACTCCACCAAAAACTACGGCATCGGTCCGCTTACCAGCGGCCGTATTTACGTCAGTGACGACGGCGAAAACTGGACCCGCATCAAGAGTCTGATGATCCCGGCTTACAAGGAAGAAACCATTCAGCAGGCATGGGTCACGCTGGATGAGCCCATCGACGCCAAATATGTCCGCTTCGATCTCAAGGGGTCTGCTTCCTGGCTCTTTTTGGACGAGTTGATCATCATTGCGGACGTTGCCGGCAGCTCCTTCCACAGCGGGTATCTTCAGCAGCTGCACGCGGCGTACGGCGACGGGCTGTCCGCAAGCGATCTGAAAGGGGGCGGAACCGACGTTCCCCGGGATCTGATGTATGTCAATGCGGCGGAAGGGCGTCCCTACACCACCTCTCGCAAGTCGAGCGGCCTGTTCCCGGACAGCGGCAAGCTGCTGACCGACGGCGTTGAGCCCGGCGCCGGCTATGAGAATGGCGTTTTTGTCGGGTTTGACGGCGGTGAGGCGTTGACCATTGATCTGGACCTCGGAAAAACCGTCGATGGACTTACGGATTTCACGGTTTCCATGTACCAGCAGTCCAATCTGCGGCAGATGCTTCCTTACTATGTGGATTTCTACATCTCCGAGGACGGCAAAACATACGAAAAGATCGGGCGCGTCTATGCGACGGACGACCTGACGGTCACCAGCTTCACCTTTGGACTGTACCTGAAAAAAGGACTTTCCGCCAGAGCGATCCGCTTCGAACTGGCGGAAACCAGCTCCAACCTCTTCCTGCTGGAAGAAGTCAGTGCTTGCTATTACGGCGAATCCGGCGCGGATCCCTTGTATCCCGCGTTGAATCTGCCGGAAGTGAGCGAGACGCTGCGCTGGCCGAATCCTTCCTCGCAGAATACCAATCTGGTCGCCGGGCTTCCGTACTGGATCACCTCCGGCACGACTTTGCAATACGCAACCGAGATCGAGGCGAACACCCTCGCTTCCGCCGGCGTTCTGACCGACGGGAGGTATTCTCCCAGCCTGACCTTCGATAACGGGTGTTGGAACCGCACCCGCAACGGCTCCACCCGCAGCGTCTATTTCGATCTGGGCTACAACAGCTCCATCACCGGCTTCAAGATCAACTACTTGCATTACAAGCCCTATGCCATCATCGCACCTTCCATGACCTTCCTGTACCTTTCGGAGGACGGCGTTACCTGGTATTCCGCCGGTTTTGCGGTCTGCACCACCACTGCGGAAACCGAGACCGTCACCGCGGAGCTGACGTTGGATGCTCCCATTGAGGCGCGCTTCGCCTGCGTCAGTTTCCCCGTCGCGCCGCACACCTACGCGGACGAGATCGAGATCTTCGGCACGCAAGCCATCAAGAGCGGCACCCGCAAGCTCTCCGAGCTCGAGGGCACTTCTTCTGCGGTGAAACAGCAGTTCATGGCGCCCAGCGACGACATCCTCGGCGGAATGGCGGATATGGCGCTGCTGTATTACACCTCCGTCACCTGGGACGAGGAGCATATCCTCCCGTATATCGCTTATCTGGACGAAGAGGGCAATATCAAGGACACCATGTTTGACGGTCTGCTCTTCCTGCCTTCCGGCGGCGTGCCCAGCGGCGGTCAGGGCTTGGCTCCCATTGATGAATGGTACTTCCAGCTGGAAAAAGATTTCCAGGAAGGCATCCACTTTGACGCGGCGGAACGCGTCACCAAACGGGTGAAGGAAGAACTGAACCTTCCGGCGGATTACAAGGTGAAGGTGTATGTGACCATCCTGCCCGCGGATAAGTCCTGGACGAATTTCGGAGATATCGACGGGGACGGCGTGAGCGAGGATTTCTCCAAGCTGGAGGACCGCGTCAAGGCTATCAGCTGCTACATGGATATGTATCTGGACCGTTTCGCCAAAATGGGATACGAACACATCACCCTCGAAGGCTTCTACTGGTTCCATGAGGACATCAACTATCTGGACGAAGTGAACGAAGGGATGCAGCTTTCCGCCATCGCCAAAGAGGCGGCTGCAAAGGGGACGCAGATCTTCTGGATCCCGTACTACGCTGCCAACGGGTTCTCCAACTGGAACGCCTACGGTTTTTCCGCTACCTGTATGCAGCCCAACATCGTGTTCAGCCAGAACACGGCGATTTCGCAGCTTTACAAAGCGGTGGACTACATCAAGGCACTGGGCATGGGCATTGAGATCGAGGTGGATGATTCCTCTCTGTCCCAGCTGGAGTTCTACAAGCGCTATATGCGGTATCTCGGCTACGGCATCGATGCGGGCTACATGAAGGACTGTATGCATATGTACTATCAGGGGCATGACATCTTCTATCAGGCCTGCAACGGGAAAACCGAGATGGCAAGGAACGTGTATGACGCCACCTACGGGTTTATCAAGGGCACCCTGTCCGCTCCCGATAAGATCGACGACTTCACCGTTACCTGCGAAGCGGGAGGGTACGTGCTGGGCAACCTGCTGGGGAGCCTGGGCGAGCTGAACTTCGCGGGGCTCACCGTGTCCGCGGAGCACGGATGCGTCACCGTAGATGCGAACGGCGGCTATCTGTACATTCCCTATGAAGGCTTTACCGGAACGGATACCTTCTCCTTCCACTATAACAACTACCTGACCTGGTCCGCAGATACCACGGTCACTGTGCAGGTAGGGTAATCACCGAATCAAGAAAACACCTATTGTCGCCTTTCCCGAAAGGGTCAGGGGAGCAATAGGTGTTTTTGCGTTTTGCTTTTGCTTATTTTCTGCGGGAGGATCGTCTGATCAGCACCGTAACTGCCGTAAGGACCGCGGCGATCGTGCATACGATGCCGGCGATCATGCCGGTGTTGTTTTTGCTTTCGGCAGACTCCGATGGGGCGGAGAGAGAAGCCTCATCGCTGCTTTCGGGGGCAGAAGATTCCTGCTCCGCGGCGCGCACGTGGATTTTGTATGTGACGGTACCCATATCCCGTCCGTTTGCAAGTATGCGGACGGTAAAGGAATCCTCTCCCGTGTAGCCGCGCTCGCAGCTGTAGCGGAAGGTGGTTTGCCCGCCCAGGAAGCGGGTGTATCCGTGTTTTGCGTCCTCTACGATCTGGTATTGGTAGTACCAATCTCCGGAAAGGGGGAGCTCCTGATCTATGTAGGAGCCGTCATTGACCATCTCAAGGGAGATCTCTCCCTCCGGCAGGGAAGGACTGGAAAGGTCCAGCGTTGCTTTGGTAAACTTGTATGTGGCGTCATAGATCCAGCGCATTTTGGAGGTTTTGTTCGCCCTGCTGCACTCGTAGAACAACCCCGGTCCTGCGCCGTCGTAGTAGGCGTGCACAGAGTTCATCAGCCCGGAACGGGAGGCGGAGATCAGATATTGCTCGTAGTAGGAGGCGTACAGATCCACGTTGGAAAGCAGGGAGTGGCTCAACTCCATCTGGATGCCGAAGCCGTATTTGTTGGCGGTAGAAATGAAATCCTCCATCATTCCTTCCGGGTCTTCCTGCAACTGCTCATTGAAGGAGAGGTTCGCCTGCATGATGGATGCGTCGAACCCGTATTCCTCCGCGTCCTGAAACCCGCCTGCCTGATAGAAGGGGATGGAAACGCACTGGTAGTCGCGCTCATGCAGCAGGGAAACGGTGCGCTTCGCCAACTCCCGTTCGTAATCGTAGCGGCTGTTTTCCAACGCCTCGGAGAAGAAGAAAAAGCCTTTTAGATCGATGTGTTGGAAGTCCCGTTTGCTCCATTCCTCCTCGATACGGTCCAGGTACCATGTGATGGCTTTCACGCAGTCGTCCACGGTGGTGAGCTTCTCTGCTACGCCGTCCCCGTCCAGATCTCCAAACGCGTTGTCGCTGATCTTCGGATAGGGGATTGCGAGGTACACGGCGGTCTTATGGGAATCCGGCAGGGAGAGGGTTTCCTTCAACTGCGCGGTGGCCTTGTCCAGCGCCGTGAGGTTGTATTCCTCGTCAAAAGCGTTGTCCAGCAGCATTTCCCAGTCCGAAAGAATGGACGGACCGCCGTCGATGGTCATCTTGCGGTCGGAAGATTCCGTCAGCCCCTGCACGATTAAAAACATCACCGCGTCGAACATGGTGTCCACGTATTTCCCATTGACGTCCCGATAGCCGATGAAGGGCAGGAAGCTCTCCACGGAGTTGCAGGCGATCTTTTGATCCGACGGATAGTAGCCGTAATGGAAGCAAATGATGTCGTGTACGCCGATGCTGTCCCGGTCCGGGAGCCCCTTGTCCGGCTCGGGTGTTTTAAAGTTCGAAAGCGCCGCCGCATCGCCCGGATCGGTGCTTCCGTACACCTCAATCTCGTCGCAGAAGGAGTTGACGCTCACATCGAAGGTCAATCGCACATAACGGGCACGGTAGGTTTGTTCCAGTTCAATGCGGTATTCCGCCAACAGCGTTTGCGGATTGGACTCGGTGCCGCCATAGGCGGTGGTAGAGATGGGGTTTGCCGCGTTGGCCGCAGGCATGAAATCCGTTCCATTCTCGGAGAGGGAGATCTCCAAGTCGATTGGGCAGTAGATCCCGTAGGCCTGATTTTGCAGGAATCGGGTGTAGACGCTTTCCACTGCGCAGACATCGCCTAAATCCACAGTGATCACCCGTCCGAAGCCCCGGGCAAAGTGCGCCCACGGTCCGCCGTAGAAATTGTTCGGCACGCCGTATTTGCCGTCGGTGAGTTGGTCTTTGGTCCCTTTTTCGTTGTCGCCGTAGGAATGGTCATTGGCGGCGAGGGACTCGATGGTGTAGGGCTTCCCCAGCGCAATGTTGGTGCCTTTCGCACGCTCTGCGGCGGGGGAAACGGAAAACATGGTCATGCAAAGCGGAAACGCCAGACTTGCACACAGCAGTTTCGACAGAAAGCGGGAAGTTTTCATAGAGATTCCTTTCCGTTATGTTTTTTCATACCCCATTATATCCTATCGGTGGGGGAAAGTCAATATAGAGTTTCCATGCAGTCAACGGCTCTGTATTAGAAAGAAACAAAGACCACCGGTAAACGGTGGTCTTGTTCGTTTATGTTTTTTCCTTTTGAGGGAACAGCATACAGCCGTAGGAACGCCATTCCTCGATCTTCTGCAGAAGGAGCGCTTCCGTGACTTCAAAACGTCTGCATAAGCAGGGGATACAAAGGAACTCCGTGGCGCCTCGGTTGATCAGCTTGCGGGTCGCGCCGATCTCATCCGGCGTGACCGGTTTCCCGCATACGATGCACTCAGGCATCGACGACCTTGCAGCGCATCATTCTGCATGCGTGCGGCTCCACGCGGACTTCCATGTGATCCCTGTATACGCCCAGATCTTCGCCGGTCCAGAGGTCGCGGACTTGGATCGCCTTGCCGGAAACGCGTCCCAAGCCGATCTCCGTCATCGCCAGACAGGGATTGACGGGATTTTCTCCGAAATTGAAGAACCCGATGGCGATATCGCCGCCCTCCAGATAGCGGACCCATGCCTTCCACGCGATCAGGTCCTCCGTGATGGTGGGAACGGCGAACACCTGACGGTACGCGGGATCCTGATTGATGGCGAGGACCTCTTTGTTCATCAGAATCTCCTTGGTCTCCTGCGACATATTGCGGATATCGCAGCCGATCATCAGGGGAGAGCCGAACAGCGCCCAGATGGAGAAGTGGGTGCGGTATTCTTCTACCGTACAGCCGCCGAAGCCCACGTTGCCCTTGCCGCCCATGCCGACCACCAGCATGTCCATATCGTTGAAGCAGCCCTGCCCGTTGGTGGCGAGCAGACGCATCTGCTGTTCGGTCAGATTCTTGATGGAATCCCAGTTGTCCACGATATCGCCGGTGGAGCGCCACATATGCGCACCGGTCTCTTTGATCCAGTTCTGGCTTTCCTCTGCGCCCCAGTTGCAGGCGGAGAAGAGGATATCACGCCCGCAGTTGGCGAGCGCAAGCCCCATGCGTTTGTAGAGCAGTCTGCCGGAATAGTTGAGCGGACGGTTGCAGTTGTCGTACTTCAGGAAGTCCACGCCCCACTCGGCGAAGGTTTTCGCATCGATGAATTCATGGTCAAAGGAGCTGGGATAGCGGGCACAGGTCATAGTTCCGTCGCAGGAGTACATACCGAACTTCAACCCTTTGCTGTGGACATAGTCCGCCACAGCCTTCATGCCGCTGGGGAACTTTGCGGGATCGGCGACCAGCTCGCCCTTTTCATTGCGCTCCCGCAGGGACCAGCAGTCGTCGATGACCAGATACTCGTAGCCTGCGTCACGCAGACCCGTTTCCACCATGGCATCCGCCGTTTCGCGGATGAGCTGTTCGTTGATGTTGGGACCGAAGGTGTTCCAGGAATTCCAACCTAATGGGGGTGTCTTGACGATCATAAAGGGGTACCATCCTTTTTTCATTTTTCAAAGCAGTGCAAAAAAGACCGGCCTGCTTTGCAGACATTGTAGCATATTTTTCCGCCGATTGCAAGTCAAAAGCGGCATTTTCTGCCATCGCCGCGGAAAGAAAAGCAAAAAAATTCCGCGCATAGAGCGATGGATGCACGCGGATACTATGTGAGCGGATCATCGAAATGAACCAAAGGAGAAATGTTTGAAAACAAGAAAAGCAAAAGGGCAAATGACGGTGTTTTCAAACCCCATTTGCGCCTTGCTACACACAGTGCAGCATTTTCCTGCGGAAAAACGTCACAAATGATAGAGGAAGGAATGGTATAGCTATCCATGAAAATAAAAAAAGTTTTTCTGCTGCTTGTGGCAGCGGCAACGCTGGCGTTCGCCGCCGGCTGTGATCCCAAAGACGGAAATACCTCCGGCAGTGCGGAGAGCAACGGCATGATCTCTGATCCCGCGGACGATTCCCGCACCGAAAGCGCCACGGATTCCAAAGGGGACAGAGAGCCGTCGGATGAAAAGTCTGAGGAAAAATCCGACGATACGTCCGAAGGGTTGGGCGACGATCTGTCCGACGTCATTTCCGACGCGGGCGACGTTGTATCCGACGTAGTATCCGATGTGGAGGACGGCGTTTCCGATCTGTTCGGGGACGACGGCTCTGACGCGAGAGGCTGACGCCTCGGGCTGACGCCAGAGGCTTCGCCTCGGGCTAACACCTCGGGCTGACGCCAGAGGCTTCGCCTCGGGCTAACACCTCGGGCTGATGTCCCGAACCGACGAAGCAAGCCGTGTAAGCGCGCATTCCCATCTGTCGGAATGCGCCTTTTTTCCGGCTTCCGGACAGGATTTCCAAAGGTAAATGAAAGTTTTCCTCTTGACGAACGTGAAAAAGGTATGTATAATATACATAGAAATCAAAGAGAGAAAGGGTGCAAGAGTTATGCGTGCAAAAAGAATTGTTTGCCTGTTGCTGCTGCTCGTACTGTTGGTTGCTTCGGCGATTCAGGCGATCCCTGCCAGCGCGGCGGAAAGCGGGCTGACGAATGTGGCACGGGGATGTTCCTATACCTCCTCGACGCCGTACACGACAGATGCGGATAAGAACCCCGGTACATACCGCGATAAGAAGGGCAACGAACTCACCGACGGTGTAAAGGGTTCTTCGCTGATCGGGCCGGAATGGTACGCATTTTACGGTGCGCAAAGCTACACGGTCACGGTGGATCTGGGCAGTGTGAAGTCCAATCTCGCCCGTGTTGCCGGTGAATTTTGTGAGAAAACCGATTATTCTATCAATCTCCCCTCCAAAGTGACGGTTTCCGTTTCCAATGACGGTTCCTCATTTAAGGATGTGGGGAATTTGCAGGACACGACAAAAGCAGGCGAATATTATCACGCGTATCAATTAGACCTGCCGGAGGGAACTTCCGCCCGGTATGTCCGTCTGACCATCGGAACCGGCGGCGGTATGTTCGTTTTCCTTTCCGAAGTGGAAGTGTTCAGCGGATATATCAGCGATCTGTCCTTCCGCACGGATGACGTGTATACCGAATCCGACGGCACCATCCGCGGTGTGGTTTCGAACACGAAGGTCAGCGACTTCCTCGCCATGCTCAACACCACCTCCGGCGTGACCATTCGAAATTCGGAAGGGAATGTAAAAACCAGCGGGTTCATCGCTACCGGCGACGTGGTGGAAAAGCGGCAGGCGAGCGGTAATCCCCTCCGCTGGACCGTGGTCGTTCTCGGGGATCTGACCGGAGACGGCAAGGTGGATGGAGTGGACTATATGTATCTCAAGCGGTTCGTTCTGGAAACCTATGGGCTCTCCGGCGCTCCGCTGAAGGCCGCCGATGTGATCTCCAACGGCAAGGCGGACGCTATCGACTATATGTACCTGAAGCGCCACGTGCTCGGCACGTATAATATCTATCAGAAGAAGGAAGAAGTGGTCAAGGACGGTCGCGGCGACGTGACGAGTGAATTCAAGAACATGGATACCACCGATTCCATCAAAACCCTCACCAGCCACCCCATGACCCTCAAGCGCACGGCGGACGGAACCTATATGGTCTCCTGCGAGGTATACGGCGGCACCCTGACCCTGAACCTCGGCCGCACAGGGTGGGGCACCTTCAATCTGGGAAGATGGCAGCTGACCGATAAGGACGGCGTGCAGACCTTCGTCACCGGCGGGACCGATTGGGAGTATGTCTACCGCGTCGCACCGTCTGCGAGCGCAGGCGTCGTCTGGTCGGGCGGTAACCATGCCAACGAGAAGATGCGTTCCCTGAAGTTCTATAACGGCAAAACCGGAGCGGAGATCACCCTTTCCGTGGGGCAATCCGCCACCATTGATAACCTTAAAATCGTGGAGGAAACCAGCCTGTATTGGGATCCGGCAGGGGATGACGGCAAATACAACTATGCGGAAAGCTACAAGTATTGCGAAGCGGTGCGCACCTATACCATCGTCGGTCCGCAGATCCGTCTCGCGGTGGATTACAACTATCTGAAGGACGCGTACTACGATCTCTCCTACACCTGTATGTTCCCGATCGAGAAGAAATACGGGCTGTACTGCGCGTTCCTGGACGGTAAGGAAAACCTGCTTTCCGTCATTGAGACTCTCAAGACGGGCAAAGCGGACTATTCCGGCGCGATGTACAAGGGAAATGCCGCGGAGCGCTGCATCATGTGGGGCTATGACGGCAGAGAAAAGTATAAGTTCGACGTGCGTGTTCTGACGCCGGCGACCAGCTGCGATAACTTCAAAAACCCGGATAAGACCTTCTTCTGGGATATGAATACCGGCACCAACAAGCTCTACTTCTCCAAGTGGGGCAACAAAGACAAGGTGGCGGCCGGCTCCCGGATCCATACGGAATGTCAGTGGACGTTCTATGAATAAGCGACCGTTACTTACAGACGGAAAGGACTGTTTTCTTGCAAAAAAAGCATTTTGACCCAATCAATCTGACCGCGGGGATCCTACTCGCGGTGGTAGCGGTGCTCAACAGCCTCGGCGTCTTTCTGCTGCCCAAAATGATTTCGGGTGGCGTCTCCCCTTACCGCGTTCCCTCCCTTTCCTTCTTGGTGGGCGGGATCCTGCTGGTGGGCGTCAGCGGCATCATGGCGGTCTTCGGTCCGAAGCCGAAGAAGTGGATCGCCATGCAAGCCGTGCTTACCGTGGCGGACGTGGCACTGGTGCTGTACAATCTTCTGTTGCAATGAAAAAAGCAAAAAAATAAAAGGTGAAAGGACAATTATGATGAAAAAACTTTGTGTCGTTTTCCTTGTCTGTGCGCTGCTGATTTCGGTATTCAGCCTGATGGTATCGGCAGAGGAAGAACCCACGTGGGTCTTTAACGTAAATGGCGTCAACGGCAAAATTGCCGGTGAAGATGCATACGTTTTCACGACGCAGGAAGCCTATGAAGGCGGCAACCCCAACTGGGCGGTCACGGTCCTGCTGGAAGTGCAGGACAACGGTCTTCTGAAGATCAAGCAAGCGCCGATACAAGGTGCGGGCTCGGTTCCCGCAGAAGTGAAGATCGGCAACGGCGTCGTCGCTCTGGTGGTGCATTCCGCCGGGTCGGATGCGGCAGCGAAGGACCAATATGCAAATGTGGAGTCCAAGCTGGCCGCAAGGGATGCGACCGTCGGCATGTACATCCTTCTGGACGGCATTGATCTGGATGCCGGCACCGGCAGCGGTACCGCTGCCCTGTATGCCACCGCGCCCACCGGCACGCCTGCTGACGATCCCTCCGAGGAACCTTCGGATGAGCCCTCCGAGGAACCTTCGGAGGAACCCTCCGAGGAACCGTCCGACGAGCCTTCTTCCGTAGAGCCCGCTCCGGAATCCTCTGAACCTGCCTCCGCTTCGGAGCCTTCCGAGGACTCCACCGACGCGGAAAGCTCCACGCCGGAAACCACTGCGCCGGTGAGCTCCGAGTCGTCTGTTACTCCTTCGGAGAATGGTGACGATTCTTCCGACGGTGGATCCATCATCCCCATTGTGATCATCGTCATTGCGGGGATCGCCATCGTCGCTTCCGTCGTGGTCGTTGTCATCAAGCGCAAGAAATAACGTAGGCATAAAGGTGTTTTCCCGGGAAAAACCGGAAAGTTAGCCCCGATTTGCCGTTTTAGAGACGAACAGCCGGATCTCGTATCCGCTGTCCGTCTCTTCTTTTTGCTGCTCGGTGCGGTAGCCGGCTTCCTCCAGCATGGAAAATGCCCGGTCAAGGGTGTTGAAAAAGAAGCGCAGATCACGGATGAGGGAGATGCGTTGCCGCATTTTTCCGCTCGTTTCCTCTACCTTTTCCGCTTCCAACGGTTCCTCAAGGGCGGAAAATGCGGTTTGGTCGCTGTTAAACCGGTCAGCGAGGGCTTCCGTTTCCGCAGCGGAAAGCCCTTCCCGGATGACATGCAGGATGGCTTTTTTCCGCAGGGACTCCTCCCGGATCTTTAAGAACGCACGGGCATGCCGTTCTCCCAGCTCGTTTTCCGCGATCAGCTGCCGCTCCTCCTGTGTGAGCCGGAGCAAACGCAGCTTGTTGGAAAGCGAGGAAGGGCTCAAGGAGAGCCGCGATGCCATTTCCGTCTGGGAAAGGGAAGTCATCAGCAGCAGGGTACGGATCGCCTCCGCTTCCTCAAAAAAACCGAGATCCCGCCGCTGTAAATTCTCGATCAGCGCAAGCTCTGCGGATTCCGTCCTGTCCGCGCGACGGATCACGCAGGGGATCTTTGTAAGCCCCGCCATACGGGCGGCACGCCAGCGGCGCTCCCCGGCAATGATCTCGAAGCTGGCGGAGCGGATGTTTTCCGGAAAGGGGATGGGATCCGCTTCCCGCACCGTGACCGGCTGTAACATCCCGTGCTGCCGTATGCTTTCCGACAATGCTTGAAGGGCGTTTTCGTCAAACTGTCTGCGGGGCTGCATAGGATTGGGCGCAAGCTCCTCCGTCGGGAGGAAAACCACCTTCCCGAAGGCGGCTTTGCTGACGCCGATTTTGGCGTGCGCAGGGCTTTTTTCCGAACGTTTCAGAAGCGAAAGCATAATTGAAGCAGTCCTTTCTTTTGATGTCGTGGAAGCAGAAAATACAAAAGCCGATGAAAAATTGACACCCTTTCATCGGCTTCAGTATAGCATATTCTTTTTGTCAGTTTCTGCTGTATCCTGGAGGTCAAAAGAAGATTTTTGCGCCAAATACGGGTTTGCCGTTCCATTCTGTCACTTCGCCCAACGTGAACCTGCCGTCCGGCGTATACACGCGGTACAGCTGTTCTTTTTGCGCCTCCTGCGGGAACGCGGAACGCAGCTTTTCCAGTGCGATCCGTTCGCCGTTGCCGTACAGACGGGCAAAGAACGGGGGAAGGGTGGCTTCCGGAAGGTGGGTGAAGAGTTTTTCCAACGGAATGAGCGCTTCCTCTGCCTGTTCCGGAGAATAGGTGCGCATGGATTCCAACGGGATGCTTTGCGCAACGGAAAACTGCCCCACGGAGGTACGCCGCAATGCGCTCATGCAGGCGCCGCAGCCCAGAATTCTGCCGAGCTCTGCGCAGAGGGTGCGGATGTAGGTTCCGCGGGAACAGTGTACGTCCAGCAGGAACTCACCGTCCTGCTCATAAGCGCGGATGGAATGGATGATGACCTTACGCGGCGCACGTTCCACTGTGATACCCTGCCGCGCCAGATCTACCAGCTTCTGTCCGTTTTGCTTGAGGGCGGAATACATGGGCGGGACCTGTTCGATTTCCCCCACGAAGGTTTCTGCTGCGGCGCGGAATTCCGCAAAAGAGGGAAGGGGACCGTCGTGAGTGGTCAGCACCTGCCCGGTGATATCTTCGCTGTCCGTGGTCACGCCCAGTCGGATGGACGCGGTGTAGGTCTTTTCGTGGTCCATCAGGAATTCGCAGGCTTTGGTGGCCTTCCCCACCATCACAGGCAGTACGCCGCTTGCCAATGGGTCCAACGTCCCGCAGTGACCGACTCTGCGCTCTCCCGTGACCTTTCGTACCGCAGAGATCACGATCTGGGAGGTGATCCCCGTGGGTTTGTCCACTACCAAAATGCCGTTCACAGCAGTTTGTCCTCGATCTTTTCCAGCAGCGTTTGCTTCACCGCGTCTACCGTGCTCCCCGGAACAGAGAAGCCGGCGGCGTGGAAATGCCCGCCTCCGCCGAATTCCGCTGCCAGCGCCGCCACGTTGATTTCCTCATTGGAGCGCAGGGAGCATTTGATTTCCGCTCCCTTCGGGCGAATGACCGCGGAAACCTGCACCCCGGCGATCTGCCGCGGCAGATGCTTGAGCTGCTCGCAGTCCTGATCTGTCGCTCCGGCGGAGGAAAGATCCTCCTGCGTGACCGCCACCAGTGCAAATCGTCCGTCGTAGTGCAGCTCCAGTTTTTCGTAGCCCAGCCGCTCGATGGCAACCTCCGCGGGCTGCTTCGTGTCGAATAGCAGTCGGTTGATCTTGGCGAAGTCGATCCCGGTTTCCATCAGTTCCGCTGCGTTCCGCATGGTATCCGGACGGGTGGAGGAAAAGCGGAAACCGCCGCTGTCCGAGCTGATGGCGGCGTAGAGCGCCGTTGCGATGTCCGTATCCATCGGAACGCCCAGCTCTTTCAGCAACAGGTACACCATTTCGCCTGCGGCGGGGAAGGATTCCTCCAGGTAGAGCTTTTCGCAAGGCACTGTGCTGATCTCATGGTGATCAATGGCAAGCGCAAAGGTGAAAGCAGACTCCGGCATAGACAGCATACGCGGGGAAGCCACGTCAACACTGATCGGCGTGCGCCCTTCCAGATCCGGCAGTTCCGGCTGGAACACCGTTTCCGGCTGCAAAAACGCCAGCCGTGCGGGAACCCCCTCCCGGTTGAACGCATCCGCCTGCTTGCCCAGCTTGCGCAGTGCACGCACCAATGCGCAGGCGGACCCGATGGTATCCGCATCCGGCGTATTATGGGTAAAGATCAGAAACCGATCGTGTTCCCGGAAGAACGCGGCGGCCTCCGCCACATGGATTCGTTGAGACACGAGATGAACATTCCTTTCCTTAATAGTTGTGTCTTGCCGCATGGCAAGACACAACTGGGATTTGAAAAGCCGAACTTATTTCGTTTCGCTTTCGTTGGATTCC
>JAFLUP010000028.1:0-17251 GCA_022508745.1 Oscillospiraceae bacterium
GGAGATCGTCATCACCTACGGGCAGACGGAGGCGTCCCCGGGATGCACCATGTCCAAGACCACGGATTCCATCGAATGTCGGGTGAACACCGTGGGCGGCGCCATGTTCGGCGTGGAATGTAAGATTGTGGACTCGGAGACCGGGGAGGATCTGCCGGACAACGTGGACGGCGAGTTCGTCGCCCGCGGCTACAACATCATGAAAGGCTACTACAAAATGCCGGAGGCCACGGCTGCCGCCATCGACCCCGAAGGCTGGCTGCACACCGGCGATCTGGCGCGGCGGCGCCCGGACGGCAACTACATGATCACCGGGCGGATCAAGGATATGGTCATCCGCGGCGGCGAAAATATCTACCCCAAAGAGATCGAGGACTTCATCTACACCCATCCGAAGGTCAAGGACGTGCAGGTCATCGGCGTGCCGGACGAGCAGTACGGCGAGGAGATCATGGCGTGCGTGGTGCTCAAGGATGGGGAAACCTCCAGCGAGGAGGAGATCAAGGACTTCGTCCGCTCCCACATGGCAAAGCACAAGGTGCCCCGCTATGTGGACTTCGTGGAAGGGTTCCCCATGAACGCCGCGGGGAAGATTCTCAAGTACAAAATGCGGGAGGATGCGGTCAAGAAGCTGGGGCTTCGGCAGAAGACGGCGTTCTCCGCCTCCGCCGGCGTTGACGTGGAGAAAAAAGCCCCCGCGAAGGATTTCGGCGTGAATACCGCCGCTGCGACCCTCAAGGAGAAGTTCGGGTTCCTCCTGCCGGTGGCGATGCTGCCGGAATTCCGCGCCTGCGTCTATGCGGAAAGCGAGAAGCAGGGCAGACAGTTGTCTCCGCAGGAGCTGTTCGAGCTGTTTGAACGGGAATATCTCAAGCTGAAGCGCCCGTATCACCTGAAGAAATACCGTCTGTTCGAGGAAAACACGGTGGACGAGGACGTGATCGTGGATTTCGAGGGCGTGATCTCCTATCACGGGGAGGATCGCTCCGTCAGCGGCAAGGGGAACGGTCCCATCGACGCCTTCTGCAACGCGCTGGCGACTCTGGGACTCGGGGCGTATCGGTTCGTTTCCTACAGTGAGCACGCGGTTTCCGTGGGTGCGGATTCCAAAGCGGTATCGTATATCCATCTGGAGCGGGACGGGGAGGCCATCTTCGGCGTGGGGATGGACAACAACATCAGTCTGGCTTCCATCAAAGGCATCATCTGCGCCATCAACCGCTTTGAGCGCGGAACGGACGAATAAGGAAACAGGAAAGAACAGGCAGCGTCACGCTGCCTGTTTTCGTTTTTGCCGGAAAAAACAAAGCCCCAAAAACGGGGCTTTGCTCTGATGCTTTGTGTCTTACGCGTTGTTCTTGAGCGCCGCAAGTTCTTCATGGGTGATGAAAACGCGCCGCTGTTTGGTTGCAGGGTCAAATGCGCCGATGAACCCTTGCTGCTCCATCCGTTCGATCAGGCGGTTTGCAGGAGCGTATCCCAAGCCAAGCGCCATTTGCAGCAGGGATGCGGAGATGGATTGCTTTTCGATCGCCAACTGCAAGGCGTCAAAAAATACCTGATCCGAAGGCGGTGTTGGAGCGCACGCTTCGCTCTTTCGATGATCGGCGCGCCAATCGTCGTACAGCCTTTCGTAGAAACGGAGCATTTGCTGGTTGGTTGTTTCCCGGCATTGCACGATGTCACGGATTGCATTCGCTTTGGCTTGCCCTTGGATGTCCGGCGGAAAGCCGGGTCCGCTTTCTTTTGCATCGCCCATCATGGAAAGCTTTTCGATCGCTTCGTTTAGATAAGCGGTTTCCAATTGGATGCGTGCGATCTGTTCGAGAATGTACGAGAGATTCAGCTCGTTTGCGGTGGATTTTGCGATGGGTTCGTTTTGTGCCTGAACGGCTTCTATACGGTTTGACATGTTGTGTTCCTCCAAATTTACATCCGGCGGACACGCAAGACAGATCCGATCCTCGGAAAGGAAGCGTGCCCTGCCATGCTTTACCAGACCTTTCGCCCGTTTTGGGTAGGTCGGTTCGTATTCGTTTCCCAGCTCGTCCACAACGGCAATGTTTTTTTCGATGGGTGCCATCCCCTTTGTTGTGAGAGTATGCGTGAACGCCGTTTTTTGTTATGGGTGCCGTCCCCGTTTCACGCTTTTTAGTATATCAAGTTTTGATGAATTTGTCAAGAAAAAAGTTTTTCCCTTCCCCTTGCGGTGCGCCGAATGATGCCGCAGGCGATCTTTGTTCCGGCGTTGCCGGAGGGCTGTGTGGTGAAGTCGTCCGGGCGGTCGTGAAGGATGAGCGCTTTGCCGATGACCTCCTCTACGGTGAACCGATCCGTCAGAAAGAGCGAAAGGGCGAATCCGTGGCAGCCGAACAGGGGAGGCAGATCCCCCTCGTGGAAGGGGTGCGGGCACAGACTGGGGTTATAGTGTCCGCCGGCGTCCGCGAACGGGTCCGTCTCGTCGCCGCTGCAGGCGGTGCCTTCGTGGATGTGGAATCCGAAGATGCGCTCTCCGCAGGGCGTTTCCGCTTCCGGCAGCCCTTCGATCTGGGCGTACACGACCACGCCCGCAGACGTCTGATAGAACCGTACCTCGCCTTCGATGCGCGGGAATTCCTCGCTGCCTGCGAGGAAAGCGACTGCCTTCGGGACGCTTTTCAGTACCGAAAGCAGGGAAAAAACGGGTTGTGTCATAAAAATGCTCCTTGTTTGCGTTTTTTCCATTCTATGCAGGCAGGGATGGCGTGGTGAAATTTATGAATTGCACAAAAAATTAATGGCGGGGCTTGCAAATTTGCCGCAAATGTGCTACACTGAAAGCAGGAAAATCGGGGAAGGGGAAACCGGTATGAAAAATGGATTTTTTCGCATGTTGGGGCTGCTGCTCGCCCTCCTGCTGCTGACCGCCTGCGGGCGGATGGACGGGGAGGAAAGCAGCGACACCGGCACGTTCTCCCATCGGGAGGAGCAGAAAACGGATCTGTTTTCCCTTTCTTTTCCTTTGAAATCCTTCACGTCGCTGACGACGCAGGAGTTGCTCGCCCGCGGTTCGAAGGAGCATCAGGTGTACGCGGATAACATGATGTTTTTTCTGGACACCCCGCTTTGCCTTTACGGAACGCATATGAGCTGGAATGGGTCCTCGGGGCACACGAGGTATTTTGCGTACGACAAATGGTCGGGAGACATCTCGGACGCCTGCCGCGACCCGCTTTGCGACCATACGTCCTGCATGTGGGGAATACAGATCGACGGGTTCAGAAAGATTTACTGCGGGAAAGACGGATTGTTCTTCGTGGAGGAGCAGACCGACGATTCGCAGATGGGGGACGGCGCTGTCGGCGGAACGGATTTTCAATACTATATGACGCAGATCTACGCCACGGACTTTCTGGGAAATGATGTGGAGCGGATTTACCGGACGGAGGGCGTCGTGGCTGATCTGATGCAGTTGGGGAATGATCTGTGGTTCTACCGGACCACATGGGACTCCGAAAACGAGACCGAACGAAACGAAGTGATCCGGCTGGACATGGAGATCGGTCGTTCGGAGACGGTCATAGCGCAAACCGACTGGTTCTATCCGTTGGAGAACGCCCTGCTGTACCGTCCGTCTGCGGTCGGCGCGGACGGCAATGCTACAAGCGCTTCCGAAGCGGTTTACCTGCGGGATCTGAAAACCGGCGCGGACGAAGTGTTTTTTGAAGAAGAGAGAGGGGTTTGCGAGTACATCATCGTGGGGCTGTACGACAATGCGCTGTACTACCGCAAATACAATATGCAAGAGCAAACCTCCATCCTGTTTCGCCGCGGGGACGGCGGATTCGGGGAAGAGGAGTCGGTCGAGGTGCCTTACGGGCAAAGCACAAATTGGTCCGGCGACGGGTTCTACGGCTGGGAGATGACGAAGAACGGCGGCGTTTTATACCGCGACGGCGAGGAACCGTACACGGTGGATGTCGGCTACCCCTGTCAGGACTATCTTCTGGACGGCGACCTGTTCCTGTTTTGCTACAATATCCGTATAGGCGGCGTCGCGGATTCTTACTGGCGGTTGATCGATTTGAAAACGAGGGAATATCTGGAATTCACGCATTAGTCGTAGGGAGATGAAAAGTTACAAATGCAAAGAAGGGTATGGTCATAAAGGTGAAAAACAGATTGCTGCATAGTTTGATTTTGCTGCTAGCGCTCTTGTTGCTTACCGCCTGCGGGCGGATGGACGAGGAGGAAAGCAGCGATGCCGGCACGTTCTCCCAAGGGGAGCAAAAAGCGGATCTGTATTCCCTTTCTTTTCCTTTGGAATCCTTCACGTCGCTGACGACACAGGAGCTGCTCGCCCGCGGTTCGAAGGAAAACGAGGTGTACGATGAAGTGCTTTTCAATTTTCTGGATACGCCGCTTTGTATTTACGGAAAGCGCTATCATTTAGAGGATGACTCCGGTCATACGCGCTATTTTGTGTATGATAAACGGACGGGGATTTTTTCCGATGCCTGCCATGATCCGTTGTGTGACCACACGACCTGTCTATGGGGCACGGTCAACGGTGCATACAATATTTATCGCGGGGCGAACGGATTGTTTTTCGTCTGCGAGGATACGCGGGATGATCCTGCCGCCGGACGGCAGGGGCGGACACAAATCTACGCTACGGACTTTCTGGGGGACCACGCGGAGCAGATCTTTGAGACCGCCGGGCGTGTTCTCGATCTGAAGCAATTGGGGAAACAACTTTGGTTTTCTTTGATCACATGGGATGAAGAGAAGGAAGAAGATTTGACCGAGGTGATTCGGTTGAACATGGAGACCGGGCGGGCAGAGACGGTTCTGCGCAGCGATCGGGAGTTGGTCGGCACGTTCTTTCCGCTGGAAACCGCCGTTTTGTACCAGAGGGAGCGGCTGGACGAGAACGGGATTCCCGTCGGTCTTGAGCCGTCCTACTATCTGCGCGATCCGGAGAGCGGCTCGGACGAGCTGTTTTTGCAAGAGGAGCAAAGCTACACTTACATTGTAGGGCTGTATGACGATGTGCTGTATTACAGCCGTTACGATCAGGAAACGCAGCAATCCACCCTGTATTGCCGAAGGGACGGCGGACGCGGCGAGGAAGAAGTGACGGAGGTGTCGAACAGTGGGGCGATCAACTGGTCGGCAGACGGGATCTACCATTGGGAAAGGACGGAAGGCGGCGGTATTTTATACCGTGAGAACAAGGAACCGTATACGTTGGATGTGGGCTACGGCGACGACGGATATCTGTTGGACGGCGATTTGTTTCTTTACTGCTATAGCGTTCGTGCTACAAAGGCGATCCATTATTGGCTGATGATCGATCTAAAAACGGGGGAACGGTTGGAGGTCGAACTCCCGTAGGGGAATAGGAAAAAGGAGGGATAACGCGATGAAAGAACTGCAACTGGAAGGGATCAGCAAGGCATATAAGCAGACGAAAGCGCTCATCGACGTTTCGTTTTCGCTGGGGAACGGGCTGCACGCCCTGCTCGGCCCCAACGGAAGCGGAAAGACGACCATGATGCGGATTTTGACGCGGAACCTTCCGGCGGACAGCGGGACCGTCCGTTTTGACGGGGAGGACGTGCGCGCCATGGGCAAGCGCTACCGCGAGAAACTGGGATATATGCCCCAGAGCGCGGGATTGTTTCCGTCCTTCCCTTTGGAGGAGTTTTTGCGCTACATCGGCTCCCTGAAGGGGTTGAGTAAGAAAGAAACCATGGAGCAATCGGAAGCGCTGCTGCGGGAAGTGGAGCTCTGGGAGCATCGGCGGGAGAAGATCGGCACCTTTTCCGGCGGCATGAAGCAACGCGCGGCGCTGGCGCAGGCGTTGCTGGGCGAGCCGGAGCTGCTGATCCTCGACGAGCCGACGGCGGGGCTGGACCCGGTGCAGCGCATCCGCGTGCGCAACCTGATCGCGCGGTACGCGGCAGGACATTGCGTGCTGCTGGCGACGCATATCGTCTCCGACGTGGAAGGCATCGCGACCAACCTGCTGTTCCTTAAAAAGGGCAGACTGATCGCGCAGGGAACCACGGCGGCGGTGGGGGAACCGCTGCGGGGGAAGATCTGGGAAATTCCGTTGGAAACCGGCGGGGACGAGGAATCGCTCCGGCGGCAATATACCGTGATCCGTCTGCTGCGGCGGGAGGACCGCCCGTTCCTTCGCGTGTTCGCGGAGAAACAGCCGGAAACGCCCTGTACCTCCGTGACGCCCGATCTGGAGGATTGCTATTTTTGCCTCTTTGAAGGCGAGGACGCGGGAGAGGGAACGCCATGATCCGGTACGAATTGCGCAAGCTATTCGGCAGCCGGCTGTTCCTTGCGTTGTTTGCCGCGCTGCTGTTGGTCAATGCCGCGTTTTCCCGGCTGGACGCTTCGGAGCATCGGGTGGAAAGCGCTTTTGCCGACACCGTGGAGAAGCTGATCGAGCAATACCGGGAGGATCCCGCCTCCTTTGACGCGGGGTACGAAGCATATCGGGCGGCGCGGGAAGCGGCGTTTGAGCTGGAAATGCAGTATATCATGAACCGGGAGGACCCGCCGGACGGTCTGTTCGAGGAGTCGTTCACGCTGGCGCCGGAAAGCGGGTATGGCGACGGGATGCTGTATCAGGAAGTGTACCTGCATCTCGGGCGGCGGGCCGCCTACCGTTCGAAGTTGGACGAGATCCTGCGGAACGCCGAGCGCTACCTTTCGGTGGTGGAGGA
Organism: Oscillospiraceae bacterium; assembly: GCA_022508745.1. Taxonomy (GTDB): domain Bacteria; phylum Bacillota; class Clostridia; order Oscillospirales; family CAG-382; genus Coliplasma. Next base: position 6,726 of record JAFLUP010000028.1, read on the forward strand.
CCCGTATACCCGCGCGTATAACGAGCAAGTGTTGGAACGCTACAAAGCACTGTATCCCATGCCGCTTTCCGACAACTACGCGGCGGGCTGGGACGCATATTTCGGCTATCAGACCGGCGGACTGCTGATGCTGCCGCTGTTGCTGCTTGCGGCGATCCTGCTGGTTCACGCGGATGCGGAAAGTGGGGTAGAGGAGGTGCTTTTTGCCTCCAAAAAGGGCAGAAATGCGGTCTGGGTGCAGAAAACGCTTGCCATGCTCGCGCTGTCTTTCGGCGTTTGCGTCGCCTTTGACGCGGTGTCGCTGGTCTCCTATGCCTGCACGACCGGACTTTCCGGATTCGGGGAGTTTCTCGCTTCTTTCAGCGCTTACCGGCTTTGCCCGTACCCTGTCTATACCTATGAATTTTTGCTGCTTCGGATGTTGATCCGGGCCTCCTTCTGCTTCCTGTTGGGGCTGCTGTTCCTGATTTTCGCCCGCGGGCTGCGGAATGTGCTTCTGACGCTGGCGGCGGGGGTGGCGTTTTGCGGCATCGAGGTGCAGCTCTACCGCCTGCCTTCCTACCGTCTGGGGGACGTCCGGCAGGCGCTGAATCTGTTCCGCTTGTACGACGCGGACAACGTCTTTACCCGGTATCGATCGGTGGAAATATTCGGTGCCTCCGTCCCGCTGGCGGTCTTTTTGCCGGTGGTATTTCTCCTCGGGCTTGTTCTCCTTTTGCCTGCGCTTTGGCTGGTTTACCGGCGGCAGGGCACGGTGAGGCTCCGTTTGCCGCGCCTGAAATTACGTCTGCCGGTGCCGCATACGCTGGCGTGCTACGAAGGGGAAAAGCTGTTCCTGCGCGCCGGGCTGCTGCTTCCGGTGGCGGCGCTGCTGATCTGCAAGCTGTTCTTTTCTGTGAACGCGGCGGACGGAACGCTTCCGTTTCAGGAATCCGTCTACCGCTCCTATATGCAGACCTATCAGAGCGTCGAACTGGAGGAAGCGGAACGGCTGGTGGAGGAAGAGCGAGCGAATTTCGCGGAATTGTCCGCCAACGCCGCGCTTTACCGGCAGAAATTTGAGGAAGGAGCCTGCACCTACGGGGAGTATCTGGCGGCGACCACCGCGTGGGAGACAGCGGAGCGAAAGAGGGATGCCTTCGAGCGCGCCGCGGACGAAGTTTCCCGCGTGCGGGCGCTGCGGGAAGATGGCGACGACGTGCAGGTGGTCTACGGTACCGGCTGGCGTGCGCTTTGCTTCGAACAGCCGGATCTTCTGCTTCTGTTGTTGCTGCTGCTCCCTGCGTTCGCGTATGCCGCGGAGGACAGATGCGGGTTCCGGCAGATCCTGTACGCTTCTCCAAAAGGGCGGGCGCGGACGGCGGTCACCAAGCTGACGCTTTGCGCCGGCTACGCGGCGGCGGTGGGTGCGCTCTGTTTCCTCGCCGATGCGCTTTCCCTGCGGGCGCTGTATACGCTTCCGCTGCAAGGCGCTTCCGCCGCAGGCGTTTCGGCGCTGGCGGATTTGGGGGCGTACGGTTCCCTGTTTGCCACGGTGCTGCTGTTGGGACTTTACCGCGTATTGCTCTGCGTGGCGTTTGCGCTGTTGGGCTTTGCGTTGGCGGGGCTGATCCGGCATCCGCTGGTGCCTGCGCTGCTGCTGGCGACGCTGCTCTTCCCGCCATATCTGGTCAGCGTCCTTGTGGGCGGAGTGACCGGCGCGTTCTGTCCGGCGAATCTGTTCGATCTGTCGGTCATCACGGACGGCGCATCCCTTCCGCTGCGCATCGCGTTTCCGATCCTGGTGGTGTCGGTTTTCGCCGCATCCCTGCGCCGGACGGCGGCGGAAAAGGGCGCGGGAGGATAAAAAACGACCGCGAAACGTATGCAGTCGGAGAAGTTTGAGTGCATTTGGATAAAAAAATCCCTTGCCAAACGGCAAGGGATTTTTTGGTGCGGCTGATGGGACTTGAACCCATACGGATAAACCACACGCCCCTCAAACGTGCGCGTCTGCCAGTTCCGCCACAGCCGCATATTGTTGATGAACAATGAGGGAGCCTTATACAGGCACAGTAGATGCGCAAGTACATTGCACATATCGCACAAGCGCATAGACTATTATACACGATTCTTGCGGTTTGTCAAGACCTTTTTGCGAAAAATTCCGCACAAAAACGGATTCAGGGATCGATCTGGACGTCGAACGTCTCGTCGTCCGATTCTTCGGGGAGCAAAGGGAGACGCGGCTGAACCTTCAACAGGTCGGGACGGAAGCGGCGGCAGGTACCGTTTGCGCGGACGACGCCGTTCTTCTTGCACACGCACACATCCGCGCCGGAAAGCAGCGTGGCGTGCTCGCAATACGCGCAGATGCGTTCCAGTTCTTCCGCTTTCGGTGCTTTCATGCTGCGCCATGCTCCTTTCTTCGCCTTTTCGACCATTTTTCTCATTTTAACACACCCCACACAATTTGTCAAGGGAGAAAGGACGGCTGTATGGTTTCGGTCATTGGGGTTCTATGGATGGTTGAGGTGTTCAAGCCAAATTCGAAATATGCGTTATTGTAAAACAGGATGATCTGTGGTATCCTTTGCATGTGGCCACAAGATACTTTTGGAAAGGAAAATGGATATGGAACTGTTATCAGAAAAACTCAAAAGTCTGCGAAAGGAAAAGGGCTGTTCGCAGGAAAAGTTGGCACAGTATTTGCGTGTATCTTTTCAAGCAGTGAGTAAATGGGAGAACGGAAACGCCTGTCCGGACATTTCGCTGCTGCCGGGCATCGCGCGGTTCTTTGGCATCACGGTGGATGAACTGCTGCAAGTGGAGAAAATCGATGAGAAACAGAGGTATGAAGAATATTCTCGAAAGGGTGAGGAACTATTTCGCAACGGGATGCGAGATGAAGAACTGGCGCTCTGGCTTGAAGCATACAAGGAGATGCCAAATAACGTAGAGGTAAAGGAAATGCTGATGTCCTCGTATTACGATACGGATAGGATTCAATATCAAAATGAGATCATTGAACTGGGAACAGAACTTTATAACAGTGACGTGCCGTCATACTATAAAGGGAAGGCAATTCGTGAAATTGCAACCACGTATGCGGCGATCGGTAAAATGGATATGGCGCAAAAGTGGGCGGCAAAATCTTATCCAATCCATGTGGCGCAGGATTTTCTGTTTGCGGAAATAGATAGCGGTAAAGAATTGCTCTTTGATGCCAGTTTTTGCTCCTATTGGTGTTTTAACAAATTAGCCTATATGGCAATGCGGATCGACGGTGACAACGAGGTGCCGATCGACGCAAGACAAAAGCAGGCAATTTATTTGACCGTTGCTCGGTTATATGGGGTATTGTACCCGAACGACGACATGAGCTTCGACTCTCTAAAGTTGCTGTATCTCATGTATCGGCGTGCCGCCGAACTGGAAACGAAGCTGGATCCTGATGAAGCCGTGTTGCGTTCCCTTTTGGAACGAGCCTTTTCCTGCGTAGAGAAGTCTCTTACAGTGAAAGAGCACGACCTGACACATCCGTTGCTGGACGGATGGCATGTGACGGCGGCTCCGTCCGACAATACGCAATGGGTACGGATGATGCGGAGTGACCTCGGTGACGCATGCTTTGACCGTTACCGAACTGCCCCGTGGTTCGTTTCCATCCAAGAAAAACTTGCTGTACTGCTGTGACCAGATAGAAAACGCCGTCGGAGGGCGCAAATCTCTCCGACGGTTTCATTTTCCATTCCTGCGTTGGTAGAAAAATTTTCAACAAACAGGGTATGGAATATAGTTCAAAAATATGGTACAATAAAAGCACCGAAAGGAAAGGACGCGATCGGGGGGGGTGCAACCGCATGAAATTGAACATCGGCGCCAATATACGCAGGCTTCGCCGCGAAGCGAATCTGACGCAGGAGGAGCTTGGCAGGGAGTTGGACGTATCGCCGCAGGCGATCTCTCGCTGGGAAAACGGGAGTGCATACCCGGATATTGAGTTCCTTCCCACGTTGGCGAAGTATTTTGGCATGACTGTCGATCGGCTGATGGGGTACGATGCGGACGGGGACAACGCATACGCCATGGATCTTTTGCGCGAGTTCGTCGAAGAAGGAAGGCGCGAAACGCCGGATGTGGAGCGGGTCATTGCAATCATACGCGAGATGCGGCGGGATCACCTTTCCCACTTTGACGGAGGATTCTGGTGGGCGGCAAGGGATTTCTACCGCCTGCCGGGCGTTCTTCCCGAACTGCGGAAGACCGCCGAGGCGATCCTTACGAAAAGCACGGACAAATTGCTGCGGGAAGCCGTCATTTACCATATGTCGGTTTACGAAGACGATGAACATATCGGGGCATTCATGGATGCCCATGCGGCGATATTTGATCTGATGTATCAGAGCCTGTACCGAAGGCGGTACAGACTGCGGGACGAGAAGGAGCAAGCCGAGGTTTTTCGCCAGTTGTACTTCCGCGAGGTGATCGATGATTTGCTTCGATATGCCTTTCTTCGCGGCGACCGGGAGTTGTCCGCCGAGGAACATTTGCGGGTGAACACCCTCCAGTTGGGGCTTCTGAACCGGCTTTGCGGCGCGGAAGCGCCGGCGGAGCATATCATCTCCGGCGACGGTGTTGTGGGCGAGTGGTCGGCGGCTCGGGTGTGGCTCGGGATCCTGCGTGCGGGCCACCTTGCTTCCACGGGGGACACAGAGGGGGCATTTGCGGCGTTGGAGGATACCTTGTCGTTGTTGGAAAAGATTGTGCAGCATGTTGAAACCGTCGGGGCGGAGGTACAGATCCGGTGTGGCTGGCTGGATAAGGCACAATACAGGGTATCGCTGCCGGACTTCTACCATGACGGACGTCGTCGACTGGGAGAAGGGTGGGAGATCGGCCCGTGCGCGATCGGTGCGCCTACTTGCGACGTTCACGGCATGCTGACCTCTGACGAGGAAAGCCTTCGGTGGCTGGAGCCGATCCGGAACGACCCGAGATACCGGACGTATGTAGAACGCGTGGAGGCGATTTTGTGGAATGGTGAATCGCAAGATACATCGCAGTGTGCTGTGGGAGGTGCAAACGCATGAAACTAAACATCGGCGCCAACATACGCAAGCGCCGCCGCGAGGCGGGACTGACGCAGGAGGAGCTCGGAACAGCGCTTGGGGTGTCGCCGCAGGCGATCTCGCGTTGGGAAAACGGGACGTCCTACCCCGACATCGAATTTTTGCCAACGCTTGCGAAGTATTTCGGCGTCAGCGTCGACGTGCTTTTGGGGTACAAAGCGGACGGGATCGTCTCGCGCCTCGGAGAGCTTTTACGGGAGTTCTCGGAGGAAAGCCATAGTGAAAAGCCGAATATTGAACATGTCGTCGGGATCATCCGCGAGATGCGGCGGGACTATCTCTCCTGTATAGACGACTATTTCTGGTGGGAGGCGCGGACGCTTTACCGTCTGCCGCTGGTTCTGCCGGAGCTGCGGAAGACCGCCGAGGCGATCCTTGAGCAGTGCACGAACCGGCATTTGCGGGAATATGCCATTTACCATATGGCGCAGTATGAGGATGACGCACACATTGAGGTCTTTCTGGAAAAATATGCGCAGGACTATGATCTGACATATAAAAATCTCCGCTCCCAAAGGTATATCTGCCGCAGAGAGAAGGAGAAACAGGAGGTTATGCGGCAGCTTCGGTTCTGCCATACGATCCATGATCTGACGGAAACTTCCTTTTTGCCAAGCGACAGCGCGCTGATGCCGGTTGACCGCGCGTTGTCTGCCGAGGAGCATTTGCGTGTGAACACCTTCCAACTCGGCGTTTTGAACCGGCTTTGCGGCGTTCAGCCGACGGAGGTGCATCCGATCTTTTGCGACGGCGTGATGGATGAGTGGTCGGTGCTCCGTGTGGGGCTCGGCGTACAGCGCACGGGGTATCTTGCTTCCACAGGCGACACGGAGGGAGCGTTCGCGGTGCTGGAGGACGTCGTATCGATGTATGAAAGGATCGTAAGACGGATCGTGAAGGATGGCGGCTGGGAGACGGACATACAGGTGCGGTGCCCGTGGCTGGACAAAGCGGAGGTCGCGTTCCGGCGGAATTGGATCCATGAGGACCGTCGTCTATTGTCGGAAGAATGGATCATCGGTGGTCAGTACCAAAACATTTATGACTCTGTCGATTTGTATTTTCTGCTTACCTCCGACGGAGAATACTGCAAATGGTTTGAACCAATCCGGAACGATCCGAGATATCAGGTATACGTGGATCGCATCGCGGCGCTTGCGTGGAATCACGAGGGGTATCAGGCGTTGTATCAGCGCGCTATGGAGCAAAGAGATTCGGGCATGATTGCCCCGAATAGCTGCTTGGTCTGCATGCTGTCGGAAAAGGGGAATTTGCATCACCTTTCTTTCCCGATCACTGCCGAATGGGAGCAAATTCTTCCTCTGTTGACGGAACTTGTTCCCGAACAGGACAGCGTGATGTCTGTACTGCTTTGTTTCCTGACGCCGGAGTGGGCTCCGGAGATCCCCAGCTACGCTTTCAGAAAGGCGTTGCTTCAATTGAACGAGGCAAATCAAAAGACGATCATCTTTATGAACGGGTATAGTGGGTTGATCGAAAAACCGCTTGCCGCGACCATGCCGCCCGCCGAAAAGAAGGCGGAACCGTAGAAAAATCGCCGTCCTGCGCAGTCGAAACCGCAGGACGGCGAATCTTTTTAATCCATTCCCCGGTGGAGGACGGCCAGGCGGTAGTTTTTGGAAAGGCGCTCGACGCTTCTGCCGGTGATGCGCCCGATGGTGATGGAACCGCTGCCATCCCCTTTCAGTTCCGCGTCGCCCACGGTGACGTTTCGGGCGTTCAGCGAACCGCTGCCGCTCAACTTTGCTTGCAGGGATTCCAGCGTTCCGCCGCCCAGATTGACGTCGCCAGAACCTGCGATGGTGATACCGGCGTCTCCGCTGATCCCGTCGCAGGAAAATCCTCCGGATCCCGAAATGGAGACGGAAGCGCCCGCGACCGCACGGCAGGTGATGTCCCCGGAACCGGCGATCCGCGCAGAAAGCTCGCCGCTGTCCCCGCAGGTGACGTTTCCGGACCCCGCTATGGAAATGTTGAACCGCTCTGTGACCTGTTGCAGGTCGATATCGCCGGAACCGCTGATCCGGGCGTCGCATCGGTCGAATTCGGAGGCGGATACGTCGCCGGAGCCGCTGATGGCGATGGTTCCGTCAACGAAGGACGGGGAAACCGTCACGTTTGAGCTGCCGCTGATCGCCACGCGAAGCTGCTCTCCGCGGGAAAAACCGCAAAGGATCTTCAGCAGATTGCCTTCCCCGGAATGACTGCCTCCGTTGATGCTGCGGACATTGACGCGCAGGGTGCCCGCCGCTTCCGAGACTTCCAATAGGGAGAGGAAGCGCTGGCTGCCGTTGGCCTCCACGCGGGTGACGCCGTCGGTTGCGGGCTCTATGAGAACCCGACAGGAATAGCCGGAGGTGAAATCGATGGAGTGAACAGTTTCGCAGGTTCTGCAATAGGGCTCGCCGGGCACATCCCCGTCCTCGTCGTTCCGTCCGCAAATGAAATCCCTGACGGCACGCATCAGCGTGCGTTTGACCATACGAACCTCTCCTTTTCCGGCGTTGGTGACTGTTTCGGTCTCCAGATTCGCCCGGCTGCCGTCCCGGAAGAGCACTTCTCCGTCCTTCATCAGGACGATCCCGTCTTTGGTTTCCGGCTCTTTATTGGCGAAGATGGCGTAGGATTCGTCGGCATAGACCAATGGAAGCCCTTGATAAGTTTGGGGCACGTCCGGCTGTGCTTCGGCAGGCTGCGGCTCCGTCTCTCCGCCCAGCAGCACGTTGGGGGAGAGGGAAAGCGCTTCGGCGATTTGCGGCAGCATGGCAAGATCGGGAAGCCCTGCGCCGCTTTCCCATTTGGAAACCGCTTGAGGCGTGATATGCAGCAGCGTGGCAAGCTGTTCCTGCGTCATGCCCAATTCCCGCCGGCGGGAAGCGATGATCTGCCCTAACTCGTTGACTTGATACATGGTTGAAACCTTCCTTTCTCGGTGGTTGCTTTCTTGGGTTCAGCATACCACACCGGCGGCGGTTTTGCAAGAAACGCTTGGTTGTTTTTCGCTTTTTCGCAAAAAAAGGCAACGCCGCGTGGAGGAATTTGACCCAACGCGGCGTTGTTTTTCTTCAGATTCAATTCTTTTTGGGGATTTCCTTGAGCAAAACCTCCGCGATCACGGCGTGGCCTTCCGCATTGGGGTGCGGGTCGAAGTTGATCTTCCCTAAAGACGCATTGACCAGTCGGTTGGCGTTTTGCTCGAAGGCGTCGTACACGTCGCAGACCGTGTACCCGTATTGCAGCGCACCGTCGCGGATCTTTTCGTTCAGCCGTTGGATGCACTCGTCCGCCAGAGCGGAAAGGGTGGTCATCCCTCCGTTCGGACCTCCGTTCAGACGGAGAGGAGGAAAGACGAAGCTGCGGTAGGGGTTGTATACCGTCTGGAATAGGATCTTGGCGTTGGGCGCCTGCTGGCCGATCAGCTCGATCAGCACCGGCAGCTCCTGCTCAAAGGCGGTGACGGCGTCGTCCACTGCGGCGAACAGGTCCTCCGCGTCCATTTGCAGGACCGATGCGGGGTTGTTCAGATCGAAGTTGCCCAACATGGAGAAAAACAGGGTAGAGAGGACATGCAGCAGATTGTTCCCGCCGATGCTGACGGAGACCACGTCCGCTTGCGAGAGCGCTTCGGCCTTCCCTTCCCGCAGGAAGGTGATCAGCTCTTCTCCTGTCTGCCCGTCCACGCCGTAGTTATAGACCGTGCATCCGGTTTGCTTGCCGATCAGCGAGGAGTAGCGCTGGTTCTCCGGGTCGTCAAGCCCGTACCCCCGGCAGATGGAGTCCCCGAGGGCGACGTAGCAGAACGCGTCCCCGAACACCTCCTGTGACGGCTCGGAAGGGTCTTCCGCCTCACTTTCCTCCGGCAGAACGGAGAGGTCCGGACGGCTGCTTTCCGGCGGAGCACTTTCTTCCGGCAGGGAGGGTTCTTCCGAAGAAGATTCGCCGGCGGACGGTTCTGTTCCCCCGGAGCTATCTGCGGAGGGGGAACTTTCCGCGGACGTGCCCTCGGAAGAGGAGGTTCCTGCGGATTCTTCCGCGCCCGGCGTACAGGCGGCGGTCAGCAGGGGCAGGAGCAGCGCCAGCAGCAGCGCAAAAACACAGATGCGGCGGGGGCGGTAGGTTGGCGGTTGATGTTTCATGGGCATGAGCGTTCCCTTCTTGCGTAACGAAACCGACGTCGCGGTGCCGACGTTGGCAGCGGTTTTTCGTAACCAGTATACCCTATTCTGCTCCCTTTCAAACGAAATGGGCAGAAAAATCCCGCCGATCGGGAGTTCCGGCCGGCGGGACGCGTGTTACTTGACGGCGTCAACGTCCAAAAAGACCAACACGCAAAGGATGATGCCGATCAGGCCGTACAGCCCCAGCACTGCGCCGACGATACCGGCAACGATGTTCACCACCGGGATGCCGGAAAGCAGACCGATTGCAAGACCGGCGATCGCGCAGACCACGATGAAGATGACCAGCTGGATCACAAAGGACACGACATCCTTCGGACGGATCTTGTAGGGGGTGGGCCAAAGCTTTTTCAGAAAATCCATGATGAGTTCCTCCTTCTGTTTTTTTATATGCAAAAATTTGCTTTTTCTTGTTAGGGAGTTATTTGACTTCCTCAAGGATCCAGAGGATACTGTGGTATTCCAGCGTGGTGGGGGCGTGCAGACCGAAGTTCATGAGCTGGTCGCCGCGGTAGGTCTCGCCGGTGAAGCGCTCCCGGTAGAGGGCGTCCGGCTTGAGGCCGCGCAGGGCGATCCGCTCGTTGTTGCCGTACATCCGCACATGGGTCAGAACATAGCCCGCTACACAGGTGGATTGATCCTCCGAAACGGTGCACCATGCCGCGCAGGATTCTTCGTAGGGGTTCCTCAGGCGGTAGTAGTTGCCCTTTGCGAGACATTCGCCGTATTCCTTATAGATCGCGGCGGTTTTGCGTACCTGTTCCTTATCCTGATCGGAGAGCTTGGTGGGATCCAGCTCGTAGCCGAAGGAGCCGGTGTATGCTACGCAGGCGCGGGTTTCGAAGGGGGTGACGTGCCCGGTCTGGTGATTCGGAACGGCGGAAACGTGGGCGCTCATGGCGGAAAGCGGGTAGACCAGCGACGTGCCGTACTGGATGCGCAGACGCTCGATGGCGTCGGAGTTATCGGAGGTCCAGACCTGGGGCATATAGTAGAGCATGCCCGCGTCGAAGCGTCCGCCGCCGCCGGAGCAGGATTCGAACAGTACGTTCGGGTAATCGGTGACAAGCCGCTCCAGCAGCTCGTACAGACCCAGATAGTAGCGGTGCGTTACCTCCCGCTGACGGTCGGCGGGCAGCGTGGGGCTGCCGACCTCGGTCATGTTGCGGTTGTAATCCCACTTGACGTATTTGATCCTGCCGTTTTTCAGCACGGC
>JAFLUP010000028.1:17351-27258 GCA_022508745.1 Oscillospiraceae bacterium
AAATTGAAGTAGCAGGCTTCCCACAGATTGATCAGCACCGGACGGCGCACGTCGCGGAATTTGCCGCGGCAGAGGCGGGTACGGAACAGACGGTGCAGGTTTTGGGACATCCTGCCCAACCCTTCGCCGGAATAGGTCATCACCGCTTCGGGGGTGAAGAATTCTGCGCCCGGCTCCAGCCTCCAGCTGAATTCCTCCGGGTTCAGACCGATCATGGCGCGAGAAGCGTCAAACTGCCCGGCTGCTACCTCCGCCGCAAAGGAGCCGGAGTAGACCAACACCGACGCGTACACGTCGCCGGAGGTCTCGTCCGCCGAAGGGGAAGCCAGCAGCAGGAAGGGGTTATGCACGTGGGAGGAAGCGCCGCGGCGGCTGGAGAGTGTAAAACGCCCGTGCTGCAGCGGATGGCGCTCGATCTGACGCTCCCGGCAATGGGTTCCGTAGTTGGAGATGATCTCGTAACGGGTGTGGTCGAAATCCACGCTGGCGCTCATGGCGCGCAGCAGAGTTGCGGCGGTTTCTCCGCCGTTGTAAATGCGGGCGTAGCGGGTCAGTACGTCATAGCCTTCCAACAGGCAGTAATACAGGCCGACTTCGATGCCGCTCACGGCGTCCCTCAGACGGATGATCAGCGTTTCGCACTCGTTTTCGTTTTCTACATACACCGCCGGAAGCCCGGGGATGCGGGGCTTGCCGGGGAGGATTTGGTACCCTTCATAGCGCAGATCAACGATGTTGGAGCCGTCCCCGTTGAGCACCTCCAGCGCGGGCGTGCGCAGGTCTCCGCGGCCCCAGCAGGGGTATTCCAGCGGAACGTCGTCCAGAATGAAGCCGCCGCAGTTTTCCATGCGGGGGGAGAAGGCGGCGCGCCCCTGTTCCCGGAAGAAATAGGAGTGATCCCCGTTTTCCAGCTTCTTGCCCCAGTACAGGTGCAGCAGGAAGCCGTCCCGTACCTGCATGACGTAGCTGGCGGAGCGGGTGTTCAACTGGAATTGCAGCGTTTGCTCGTTAACATGGATGCCCATGGGAAATACCTCCGAGGTTGACGAAATCGAGTTTATGCAGAAAGCGCGGGGAGCAGCGCGGACGCTACGGCGAAATAGACCAGCAGCGAGAGCGCGTCCACGATGGTGGTGATGAAGGGGCTCGCCATGACCGCCGGGTCAAACCCCAGACGTTTGGCAAGCAGCGGCAGACAGCTGCCTACGAGCTTTGCGACGAATACGGTCAGCGCCAGCGTGATGCTGACCACGGCCGCCGTCAGCGGGTCCGCTTGGTCGATGAACAGCGCCTTGAGAAACCCGACGGCTGCCAGCGAAATGCCGCAGAGCAGCGCCACCCGCAGTTCCTTCCAGACCACCCGCAGGACGTCGCTGGTCCGCAGTTCTCCCAAAGAAAGCCCGCGGATGACCGTTACCGACGCCTGACTGCCTGCGTTGCCGCCGGTATCCATCAGCATGGGGATGAAGATGGTCAGGATGGGCACCATGCCCAAAGATTCTTCGTAATGCCCGAGGATCTTGCCGGTAAAGGTGGCGGAGACCAGCAGCAGAAGCAGCCATGGGATGCGCTTGCGCCAAGTCTCAAACACGCCGGTTTTGAGGTACGGCTTATCCGTCGGGACGATAGCCGCCATTTTTTCGATATCTTCCGTCGCCTCGTCACGGATGACGTCCGCCGCATCGTCGTAGGTCACGATGCCTACCAGCCTGCCGCCTCTGTCTACCACCGGGATGGCAAGGAAGTCGTATTTGCTCATGGTTTGGGCGACGATCTCTTTGTCCTCCGCCGTGTCCACGTAGATCACGTTGGTGTTCATGATGTCGCCGATGAGGGTATCCTCCTCCGCCAGCAACAGGTCGCGGACGGTGACAAGACCGATCAGCAGCCGGTCCGGTTCGGTGACGTAACAGGTATAAATGGTCTCCTTATCCACCCCCACGCGGCGGATGCGCGCGAACGCGTCGGAGACGGAAAGATCCTTGTCCAGCCGGACGTATTCGGTGGTCATGATGCTGCCCGCGCTGTCCTTCGGGTAGCGCAGGATCTCATTGATGGCTGCGCGGGACTCGCTGTCCGTGTTGCGCAAAATTCGTTTGACCACGCTTGCCGGCATTTCCTCGATCAGGTCCACCGTGTCGTCGATGTAAAGCTCGTCGAGCACTTCCCGCAGCTTCGTATCGCTGAACATACCGATGAGCGCTTCCTGATAGTCCGAGGACATTTCAATAAAAACTTTTGCCGCCATCTCCCTGGGAAGCAGGCGGAAAAGCAGCAGAACCTCCCGTTCCTCCAGCTGTTCCGTCACCAGCGCCACGTCCTGCGGCTCCAGCAGAGAGAGGGCGTCCTGCAATTCCCGGAACTGCCGTTCCTCCAGCAGCTTGCGAACCCGTTCAGGCAGGTCGTCCAGGATCAGTTCTTCAAAATCCATGTGCGGTTCACCCCATTCTTTCGTATGTACATCGGTTCCGAAAATGGCGTAAACCCGCGAAGAAAACAACGCGGTAATGCCCCGTCAGATGCGGGAGCACCCTGCGTGAAGGGAGACTGCCGGCAGACGGAGACTACTGCAAAGCCAAGACGCGCGTTTTCGCGGATTTATGCCGCTACTTCGTCCCACATCCATTTAGGCGGTCCCTTCCTTTCGTCATAATTTTCTGTTTCTATTTTACCCTGTTGCGGCAGGTTTGTCAACCGTAAAATCCAAATTTTCACAAAAATGTATGCTTTTCTTACATATGGGTACTCTATTTTTGCAAGAAAAGAGTCTTTCCGGCAGCGGAGCCCTTGCATTTGCCCCCGATTTCGTGTATACTGAACGCGAAAAAACACGAAAGACGGGGGAACTCATGTTTCATTTTGACAACAGCTGGGACGCGCTTCTGGCGCCGGAATACGAAAAGCCCTATTACCGGGAGCTGCGCGCCTTTTTGAAACGGGAATACTTACATTCCGGCGTGCGGATCTTCCCGCCCATGGAGGATCTCTTTGCCGCTTTCCGGGAAACGGCGTACGAGGACGTCCGGGCGGTCATTCTGGGACAGGATCCTTACCACGGGTACGGACAGGCGCACGGGCTTTGCTTTTCCGTCCGTAAGGGGGTGGAGGTTCCACCGTCCCTGTGCAATGTGTTCAAGGAGCTGCAAAGCGATTTGGGGTGCGTTCCGCCCAAGGACGGGGACCTCACTCTGTGGGCAAAGCGGGGCGTCCTGCTGCTCAACAGCGTGCTTACCGTGCGGGAGGGGCAGGCGGGGAGCCACCGCGGCAGGGGATGGGAGATCTTCACCGATCGCGCCATCCAGCTGCTCAACGAGCGGAAGGAGCCCATCGTCTTCTTCCTGTGGGGCAACTATGCCCGGGCGAAGAAGCAGTTGATCACCAATCCCGCCCATCTGGTTTTGGAAGCGCCGCACCCCAGCCCGCTTTCGGCTTCCCGCGGGTTCTTCGGCTGTCGGCATTTTTCCGCCTGCAACCGTTTCCTGGGAGAAAAAGCCATCGACTGGCAGCTTCCTTAACGGCGTTCCTGCTGCCGTCGGGCAACGGGCAAGAAAGGAGTTCCGGATAGATGAAAGGACGACCGCTGCTTCTTCGCAGCGTTCTCTTCCTGCTCGCGGTGTGCGTTTCGCTTGCGGTCTGCGCTTTTCGGTGCGCCGCGGAGTCTGCGGAGGAAGCGCCTCCGCCGCCGACGGGCAGCGGAGTGAGGGGGAGCGAGTTTCCGTATCTGCTGGGTACCGGCGTGCTGTTGGGGATGCTCATTGCCATCCGCCTGCGCCGCAAAGCGTCGTACGACCCCACGCGCAGGTGATTCCCACGAAAAATAAAAGCAAACCGCCGCCGGCATGGGATGCGCCGGCGGCGGAAACTTTTTGAGATTTTAGATTCCTGCGGGCTCCGTCAGGATCGCTTTTCTGCGCTTTTTGCTGATCACGCGTGCGACGATCAGGATGACGATGCAGAGCAATCCTACGCCTGCCAGCGGCAGCCCGATGCGCAGGCAAGCGCTGCGCAGGGGAGAAAGCAGGCTGGTGTAAATGGATCTCGGCAGGGGGAACAGGTCGTGCAAGGCGCTTGCCAGTGTGCCGGTCAGCAGTGCGGCGGTCAGATGGATACCGCCCACGACCAGACAGGCAACGCTCACGTATACCAGCGAGAATCTGCGGAAACGGCTGACCCATGCGGCGAACACCAGCAGAGTGACCGCCAATGTCGCCAAAAGACCCGCCATCAGATAGGAGGTCAGAATCGGAAGCGCGGCAAGGAACGGGAATTCCTCCTGCAAACGGGGCATGGACAACTCGTTGAACGTGACGTTCCCCAGCGCCTCGTTATCCTCGAGGTAGGAGCCGATCTTCTCGATGTCCTTATCGGAGAGCCTATAGCGGATGACCCGTTCGACCTCCGCGGAATTCTTTTTCAGGAACCGCTTCACTTCGCGGGCGGTGAGGAAATTCTCGTCGTCGCCGGAATAAATGCGTTCGGAGGCGTCCCCCAGCTTGGTTTCCAGAAATTCACGGATGAACGCTCTGTCCATCAGCCTTTCGATGCTGTCGACGTCCAGTTGATATTTGGCGCGGGTGCTTTCGGGGATCTGATTCGTGATGTATTCGGAAAGCAGTTGCGTGCCCCCGTCCTCGGCGGGAACGGTCAGCTCCGAAAGCCGTACGTTCTCCAGTATGTTCTCAAACGCTTTGGGGGAGGTGGCGGCGCGCAGGGCAAAGACCAGACAGGCGGACAAACCGAACAGGACCGCGAACAGGCACAGGAAGGACGAGCCGATGACGCGGAGCGCGCCGACCTTTTTCCGTTCCGCTCTGGACTTTCGCGGAAGCGCCGGCTGTTCCGTCGGCAGCTCGTAAGCGGGCGCGGAGAACGTCTGCGTCGCGTCCTCCTCGTAAGGAGGCGTGAAGAACTGCGTCGCGTCCTCGGGCGTCTCGGCGCCGGATGCGGGAGCGGTGGGATCGGTCTCCGGCTGTACCGGCGGCACAATTTCCTCGGGACTCTCCGGATTTTCCGGTTCCGCTTGCACTTCTTCGCCGGAAATCGGCGTGGGGTCCGGAACAGGTTCCGGGGTTGGTTCTGGAACAGGTTCCGGCGTAGGTTCCGGAACGACCGGTTCGGCTACCTCCGGCGTAGGCTCCGGTGCGACCGGTTCAGCGACCTCCTGTACGGGTTCCGGTGCGACCGGTTCGACGACCTCCTGTACGGGTTCCGGAGTGACCGGTTCGACGACTTCCGGTGCGGGTGCGGGAGTAACCGGTATGGCAACCTGCGGGGTAGGCTCCTGGGGGAACGGGCTTCCCGAATTGATCGGCGCACCGCAATGGGGACAGAAATTCCCGTGTTCAAACAGTTGCTTGCCGCAGCGGCCGCAGAAAAAAGGTGTGTTCAAGGGTCATACGCTCCTTTCATGCCTTTCTTTAATATACATAATCATTATAGCAAAGAGAAAAACGAAAAGCAAGAAAAATCCGCAAGAATCTTGAAAGATTTTTTCGTGTTTTTCCTTCCGTGCCGTGCAGAGCGTACCCGTCCTTTCGCAAAACGAAAAACGGGGGGTTGACTTCCGGGGGAAAAACGTGTATACTGGTACCACCGAAAAAAGGGGAGGGGGCGCTGTTCCGATGATCGAATGGATCAAAAAAATGTGGAGAATCGAAGGGATTCGCTATCTGTTTGCCGGCGGAACGGCATTTGTGTTTGACAAGCTGGTCACGACGCCCCTGTGTATCCACTTTATGCCGGAGCTTTTCTGGGGAAAGCTGGATATGCGGAACATGATTGCCGTCACGGCGGGGTTTCTGGTGGGATTGCTCATCAACAACCTGCTGTCGATGTACGTGGTGTTCACCTCCGAATCGCAAAAGAAAAAGGGGCGCTCCTCTCGGGCGTTTCTCGCCTTCAGCGTGGTGGGCGTCATCGGGTTGCTTCTCAGTATCGGCGGCAACCAGCTCTGCATCCATTTGTTCGGCGGCGGAGAAATGAAGGAGCTGCTTTACAACGTTCTGATCGCCATTCCCGTCACGGGCTGGAACTATATAGGGCGCAAGCTGTTCGTCGGCAAACAATGACGAATCGAATCATAGAATTGTGAAAAAAGGGGGACTTTCCGAAGATGGCAAAGACAGCGATCATCATCGGCGCGGGACCTGCGGGTCTGACCGCCGCATACAAATTACTGACGGAAACGGACGTAAAACCGATCATTCTGGAAGAAAGCGGCGAGATCGGCGGTATTTCCCGCACGGTGAGCTACAAGGGCAACCGCATGGACATCGGCGGGCACCGCTTCTTTTCCAAGGATCCGGCGGTCAACGAGCTGTGGGCGCATATTCTGCCCACGCAAGGCGCTCCCGCCATGGACGACAAGCTGTTGGGCAGGAAAAAGCCGCTGGTCGAAGGCGGTCCCGACCCGGAAAAGACTGATCGCGTCATGCTGGTGCGCGACCGTGTTTCCCGCATCTACTTTTTGAAAAAATTCTTTGCGTACCCCATCTCCATGAGTGCGGAGACCTTAAAGAACATGGGCTTCGGCAATACCATGCGGGCGGGCTTCGGGTACCTGGGCTCCTGCGTGCGGAAACTGCCGGAGGACAACCTCGCCAACTTCTATATCAACCGCTTCGGCAAACCCCTGTACGAGATGTTCTTTGAGGATTACACCGAAAAGCTCTGGGGCGTGAACCCGAAGTACCTTTCCGCCGATTGGGGCGCACAGCGGGTCAAGGGGCTTTCCCTCTGGAAAGCGCTGACGGACGCGGTGAGCAAGCCCTTCCGCAAAAACGGAAAAGCGGTGGAAACCTCCCTCATTGAGCAGTTCGTTTACCCGAAGAAGGGTCCGGGACAGCTCTGGGAAGCCCTTGCGGACGAAGTGCGCGCGCTGGGCGGGGAGATCCGCATGAACGCATCGGTCCGTGGCGTCACGCTCGGGGAAAACCGGGTAGAAGCGGTGGTCCTGGAGGACGGTTCTTCCGTCACGGGGGATTACTTCCTTTCCTCTATGCCCATCAAGGATCTGGTGGAAGGCATAGGGAAGGAGCACGTGCCGGAAGCGGTCTATGAAGTGGCGACGCAGCTGCCTTACCGGGACTTCATCACCGTGGGGCTGCTGGTCAATAAACTGCGGATCCAGAACCAAACCAAGATGAAGACGCTCTCAAATATCGTGCCGGACTGCTGGATTTACATTCAGGAACGGGACGTGAAGCTGGGAAGATTGCAGATCTTCAACAACTGGTCCCCGTACATGGTGGAGGATCCGGAGAACACCGTGTGGATCGGGCTGGAATACTTCTGCAACGAAGGCGACAAGATGTGGGAGGCGTCGGACGAGAAGTTCATCCGCTTCGCCACGAATGAGCTGGCGCACATCGGCGTCATCCGGAAGGAGGACGTGCTGGACGCCACCCGCGTCCGCGTTAAAAAGGCGTATCCCGCGTACTTCGGCGCGTATGAGCGCTTCGACGAGGTGAAAACCTATCTGGATACGCTGGACAACCTGTTCTGTATCGGTCGGAACGGGCAGCACCGCTACAACAACATGGATCACTCCATGGTGACGGCGTTCGAGGCGGTCAAATGCATCAAAAACGGCTCCACCGACCGGTCGGCGGTCTGGAGCGTCAACACGGATAAGGAATATCACGAGGAGAAAAAATCGTAACGGATACGGACGGGCGAAGGCGCAAGACATCTTCGCCCGTTTTTTTGTCGAAAAAAAGAGGAAAAGCCTCTTTACAAATGCAAAAAAATGCGTTATAATAAATTATGATTTTCTTATAAAACTTTAAACAGGAGGTGCGACCGGTGAAACTGCTGGAAGAAAAGATCCTGCGGGACGGCAAGCTGGGCGAAGGCGACGTATTGAAGGTGGACAGTTTTCTGAACCACCAGATCGACGTCGCGTTTCTTTCCGAGGTGGGGAAGGAATTTCACCGCCTGTATGCGGGCGAAAAGGTGGATAAGATCCTGACCATCGAGGCGTCCGGCATCGGGGTCGCCTGCCTGACGGCGGAGCAGTTCGGTTGCCCGGTGGTTTTCGCGAAGAAGACCAAGACCAACAACATTTACGCAGACGTTTACCGCGCGGACGTGTATTCCTATACCCACGACAGGGCATATGAGATCGTCGTTTCCAAGGAATTCCTGCACGCCGGCGAACGCATCCTGATCATCGACGATTTCCTTGCCAAGGGCAGCGCATTGACGGCGCTGCTGAAGCTGATCCGTTCGGCGGGCGCCGTTGCGGTGGGGGCGGGCATCGTGATCGAAAAGGCGTTCCAGCCCGGTCGGGAGCTGCTTGAAAAGGAAGGGCTGCGCATCGAATCGCTGGCGCGGATCGCCTCCATGAGCGTCGCGGACGGCATCACTTTCTGCTAAAACAAAAAAAGAACATAAAGAAAACAAAAGGAAAAGAGGAACCAAGACATGAAAAGATTGCTTTCCCTGCTTCTCGCGTGTGTCATGCTTTTCGCGGTCGCGCTGACGTTTGCGGCTTGCGAAAAGGAAGAAGACGGCGTCAAGATCGGCGTGATCCTGATCGGCGACGAGACCGAAGGCTACAGTAAAGCGCATATCGACGGCATCAAGGCCGCCGCTGCCGAGCTGGGCATTCCCGAAAACCATATCATCTGGAAAAAGAAGATCGACGAGAGCGACAGCGTAAAAACGGCGGGCGAACAGCTTATCGCCGACGGCTGCGCCTACATCTTCTCCAACTCCTACGGTCATCAGGACTACATGCTGGAACTGGCGAAGAAACATTCGGATATCCACTTCGTCGCCATGACCGGCGATAAGGCCGCAACTGCGGGTCTGTCCAACTACTCCAACGCGTTTACCAACGTGTACGAATCCCGCTATGTGTCCGGCGTGGTCGCCGGCATGAAGCTCAAGGAGCTGGTGGAAACCGATAAGCTGACCGAAGCCAACTACGATGGCGACAACATTAAGATCGGCTATGTGGGCGCGTATACCTTCGCAGAAGTCATCTCCGGCTACACCGCGTTCTATCTGGGCGTGAAATCCGTGGTGTCGAACGTGACTATGTCCGTCCAGTTCACCGATTCCTGGTGGGATTTCGACGGCGAAAAGGCTGCTGCCACTTCGCTGATCAACAACGGCTGCGTTATCATCGGTCAGCATGCAGACTCCGCCGGCGCACCGACTGCTACGCAGGAAGCAAACAAAAACGGCAAGGTCGCCTACTCCGTCGGATATAACGTTTCCATGCTGGATGTGGCGCCGGATGCCGCGCTGACCTCCGCTACCAACGTCTGGCAGGCATACTACAAGTATGCGCTTTCTACCGCGCTCAAGGGCGGCAACATCACCACCAACTGGGCGGCAGGCTATGCCGACGGTGCGGTTGCCATCACCGATCTGGGTAAGAATTGCGCACCCGGCACGAAGGAGAAGGTAGACGAAGTAGTCGCCGCGCTGAAGAACGGTACGCTCCACGTCTTTGACACCTCCAAGTTCACCGTGGAAGGCAAGACCGTCACCTGGTGCTACGGTACCGACAGCGACGGAGACTTCACCTACGACAAGAACAACGTCATTGCGGACGGGTACTATCACGAGTCCTATCTGCAGAGCGCGCCGTCCTTCCAGCTGCTGATCGACGGCATCAAGTGGGTCAACAAGCCGCTGCAAAGCGGCGCGACCTACGGCTTTGAAGGCACCAAAGAACTCGCCCCCGCCGGCGTGGAGGCAGCGAAGGCCTCGTAAGTCTGATAAGTTCGAGCAGGGGCGCCGCCTTTGGCGGCATCCCTGCTCTGTTTTCCGCCCATCAAGAACGGAGGAGCCGAATTGTCCCAACCGAAGGACGTCTGCGCCGCCATTCGGCTGCAGAACATCACCAAAACCTTTGGCGCCGTGGTCGCCAATCACAATATCACCATGGAGATCA